>CATKXA010000001.1 GCA_949840475.1 uncultured Thermoanaerobacterales bacterium
CTATGGTCAAAGTATTGCTTGAAAAAGAAACTATTTATAGTGATGAAGTTGACATGATTATGAATGGTAAGAGTGCAGAGGAAATAATCGAGGCTATTGATAAGAAATATAAAGATAAAGAAGATAACAAGAAAAAAGAAGCAGAAAAACTAGCTGAACAAGAAAAAGCTCGCGAGCTTGCAAAGTCTAGTGCAGACCTTAATTTAAGCTATGTTGATGCTCTTTTGAAAGAGGCTGAAGCACGCTCTAAAAAGTTAAACGAGCTAGCAAAAGAGGCTGAGGCTTCGCTAGAAAATAAAGAATCTATTGCAAAAGAGAGCCAAAACAAAGAAACTTCTAGCAAAGAAAAGCCTGTAAAAACTAAGTCAGAAAAGGCTGAAACAAGCGAAAAAACTGGTTCGGCTAGCGGGGTAGCTCCTAAAAAGACTACTGCTAAAAAATCAGAAGGTAAAGCTACAAGTGTTAGCGAGGCGGACGGGCAAGCTAACGCTAAAACAACTTCAAGTACAAAGAGCAAAAAGCAAGACAAAAAAGACTAAGTAAATTAAAGGGAAAATTATGACACTTAAGAAATTTGGAATTATCAGTTCTGTAATAGTATCTATATTAGTAGTTATAACTATTGTGCTTAGCTGCGTCAAAGTTAATTGTGGTTTAATGTTGAGTGCACCTAGCAAATTTTTGCTATACAATGAAACATCTGTGTCTATAGCATTAACTGAAAAAAACAATCCTGGCGACTTTAAAAAGATGAACGAGCTTTATAACCAGATGACAAATTTAAGTATTATCAATTACATGGTCAACAATAAAGCTATAAAGTCAAAACCTGGTCAAGACCTTGACGACAAGTATAGTAGGTGGATTGGAACAAACAAGTCTGAAAATGTTTGTTTAGAGCTTATTTATGACGACAAGCAGACAATCATTGTTGAGGTTGACGGAGATACTAAAATTATTGAGTTTTATGGCCTTATAATGATTGTTAACAACAACGTTATTGGCAGTGAAGTTGCTATTTACTTTTCAACTTCAGAAAGTGATACAAAGAGCTACTCACAAAACCCAATACTAGTGAACGCAAAACAAAATAAGTTATATAAGTTTATTCAAGAGGTTTCTAATAAACTTGCAGATAAGTAAAATAAAAAGCCATAGCAGTTGCTATGGCTTTTACATTATACATTAAATCTAAATAGCATTACGTCGCCGTCTTCAACGATATACTCTTTGCCTTCAATACGTACCTTTCCTTTTTCTTTTGCTTTAACATAACCACCGCAATCTACAAGCGTTTGATAGGGAACGACCTCTGCTTTTATAAAGCCTTTTTCAAAGTCTGTATGAATTTTGCCTGCTGCTTTTGGGGCTTTAGAGCCTTTAGTGATTGTCCACGCTCTGACTTCTTTTTCACCAGCCGTTAAGAAAGAAATTTGACCAAGTGTTTTATAACCAATTTTAATAATTCTGTCTAGTCCGCTTTCTTTTAAGCCAAGGTCCTCTAAAAACATTTCACGTTCTTCTGGCTCTAGCTCAGTTAGCTCTTGTTCAACTTTAGCACTTATTACTAATACCTCAGCGTTTTCAGCTTTTGCATACTCTTTAACCTTTACGACATTTGGTATTTGGTCTTCTGGTTTAGAGATATCGCTCTCAGCAATATTGCAAGCATATATAACTGGTTTTGTTGTTATTAAAAACAAACTGTTTGCAAACTCTTGCTCTTCGCTTGTGAGCTTTGCAAGCCTTGCAGGTTTTCCGTCATTTAAGTACACTTTTAGTTTGTTTAAAACCTCTATTTCAAAGCTAGCCTCTTTGTCGCCTTGTTTTTTACGTTTTTCTGCTTTTTCTAGGCGATTATTTAGGCTTTCAAGGTCAGATAGTGATAGTTCTAGGTTAATAGTTTCAATATCCCTTATTGGGTCGATTGAGCCGTCTACATGTGTTATATTAGCGTCTTCAAAACACCTAACCACATGCACTATTGCCTCGCATTCTCTAATGCTTGCCAAAAATCTATTGCCTAGACCTTCGCCTTTTGAAGCCCCTTTAACAAGCCCGGCTATGTCAACAAACTTTAAGCTTGCATGAGTTATTTTTTGTGTATGATACAATTCGCCTAAAACATCAAGGCGGTGGTCAGGAACAGCAACTATGCCAACATTTGGTTCTATTGTACAAAACGGATAGTTTGCACTTTCTGCACCAGCTTTTGTTATAGCGTTAAACAATGTACTTTTCCCAACATTTGGAAGTCCAACAACACCTAATTCCATATTTACTCCTTTTGCACGCTATTATACACATTTTTTTTCAAAAAATAAAGCAAAACTTGATATGAAATTGAATAGTAGAGCATAAAATTATATTGTTTTATGCTTCATTGCTTATTAAAAAGCCTGCGATTTTTGTAAAATAATTTATTGTATTTAGAGGCAATAGTGAGCAATTTAACTTGACTTTATTGTGTAATAGCATAAAATTAGTCTAGGAGCTGATTATGGTTATTCTTTATGCGTTGATTTTAGGAGTGCTTCAAGGACTTACAGAGTTCTTGCCCATTTCTAGTAGCGGACATTTGTTGCTGTTTGAAAATATCTTAGGTATTTCTGGCGACAATATGTTTTTCAATGTGCTTATGCACTTTGCAACACTAATAGCTGTTGTTGTTATTTTTTGGAAAGATGTGGTTGAGCTTATTAAACACCCATTTGGCAAAAGAATGCAGGCTATAGTTATAGCCACAATCCCAACTGTTATTTTGGCTCTTGTTGTTAATTACTTTTTTGACGAGTTTGCTCTTTCAGCATTTTTAGGCTTTGGATTTTTAATATCTGCTGTTGTTATAACCGCGACTTCGATTATGCAAAAAAAGAGGTCGCTTAACTATAGATTTATAGAAGTAAACAAGAAAAATGCTTTATTGATTGGTATTGTTCAAGGGCTTGCTGTGTTGCCTGGTATTTCTAGGTCTGGTAGCACTATTTGTGCAGGGCTAATGCTTGGCGTAGAAAGAGAAGAGGCTGCAAAATTTAGCTTTTTAGTTAGTATTCCAGTCATTATTGGTGGCATGATCTTTGAGCTTATTGGTGGCATTAAAAGTGGCTTTGGAGAGGTTAATGGACTTGCTTGCTTTGTAGGCTTTGTGGCTGCGTTCGTTGTTGCACTATTTACTATAAAGCTCATGATGAAGATAGTTAAGAAAGGCAAGTGGTGGGGCTTTGCTATTTACTTGTTTATCCTTGCAATCTTTGTTATTTTAAACCAGTACGTATTATGTTTGTTCTAAAAAAATAAGACCAAAATTTTGGTCTTATTTTAAATCTTAAAGAAAATTTAGCTTATTTACATTTTCTGCCATTGCTGCAAGCTTTAGTCTTTTTAGATGATGACTTACCGCAATCTGACGCAGAGTTAGATGCACAGTCTGATGACTTAACATTCTTTTGCTTACTTTCTTCGCGTTTATTCATATTTTTCGCTCCTTTTTAAGATTTATACTCATAGTATGAGCAAAAAATATATTTTTATACACTGTTTAAATAGTTACTATCAATGGTTAGTGGTTGTTTGTTTAATTTGACTCTGCCAGTGCTTAATTCTTTGACATTGCCCTTTTCTATGAAGTAATGTTTGTCTAAGATATCGTCAATAGGGTTAAGGGCAGAGAAGACTATTATTGTGCGTTCGCTTTTTAACTTGCTTAGCAACTTTTTGATTGTTGCTTGCTCTTTATCAGATAAGCCAATAGGGAACTCGTAAACCATAAATACTTCACTCTTTGTAAGTAGTGCTCTAGCTAAGCCTAGCAAAAACTTTTGTTGCAAGTTAAGTGCATTAGGTGTTACGCTTAGGTTTGTTTGGTAACCTTCAGGAAGGGCCATAATAGTGTCATGAACTCCAACTTTTTTACAAGCTTCAATAATCTTCTTTTTGTTTTGTTCAACAAATTTCAAGTTTTCCATTATTGTATCATTGAAAAAGTATGGTTTGCTTGTTGCGTAGCTCATGTTGTGCTTGTATGTTTCTACATCAAAGTCGTAAATATTGATTGTGTCTAGCGTTATTGTTCCGCTGTCTGGTCTTACTGCACGGCGTAACATATAGAATATTGCACGCTTACCGCAGTTTCTAGTACCCTCTATTAGAACAATTTGATTTTTAGCAATCTGCGTGTTTAAGATTTTTATATTTCCAAGCGACTTATCTATTTTGTCTTCTGATGAGTATGATACGTTTGAAAAAGTGATAGCACCCTCGATTTTATCTGTTGAGTTTTTACCGAACTCAATCATGTCTTTTTCGCTCATATCAAGCAAGGTTTTAACACGTAATGCCGCGATACTTGTGTTTTCAAGGTCGTTAAATAGCCCGAAAAATTCTGTCATTTTAGTAATCGCTGCTGTTAGGTACGGCGTGATTACGAAGTATAGTGATAAGGTTACCACATTGTCAGACACCAATTTTACTAAGTATAGCGTTGCTAGCAAGATTATGAATGTGTAAAGTAAATATACCCAGTTGTCACGTAAGCTCTTTAGGTGCGTACGTTTTTTGTAGTTTTTAACAATTTTATCTACTCTATTAAAATATTTTTCATGTAGTTGAGTGCCGAGGTTCAAGTCCTGCGATAAATGACGATTGTCTACCATATCTGCGAAAGTTTCAGTTAGTTTATCACGTTCTTCGTAAATTTCATTAGTCTTTTTACCAATGAGAGCATTGAGTAATTTGATTAAGAAAAATACTAAGATAGCTACACCAAAAATCAACAAGCCTATCAAAATATTGGTTGAAAAGATTATTACAAGTGTAATGACTGCTCTAATTAGATAGGCACTCTTGTATGCTGAATAGTCGCAAAAGTCAGAAAGCGTTACAATATTATTGGTAATAGTGTTAACCATTTTTTCTTTTGAAGTGTATTTAAAGTTCGCCTCATCTGCATTAAAGACTTTATGGAACAGCCTTTCTTGAATTCTTGGGTAAACATAACCAAGCTGATTGATAGACAGCCTATATTCAAACTCCCAAGACAGTTGTGCGATAAGGTCTATAGCAAAAACAATGCAAAGCTGTATCATTGCACCTTTATAGTCCGCAATATTGAGTGATGTAATTACATTTGCAGCAGGAATTGCTGAAATTACGCCACAGATACTAGGTATTACTGCTGTTACCCAAGTAAAGAACCAGATCGTTTTATTTGGGGTCGCTACTTTATACCATGTTTTTAAACTCTGAGTGATTTTAGCCAAATGTTTTCTCCTTAAAGTTAGTTTGTGCTAAACTTGATTTTATATAAATAAATATATAATGTAAAGTAAATTTATATTTTTTATCAAATTATGACGTTTTTATATTGCACACGGCATATATTTGTGGTATACTTTATAAGTCAATTTATGGGCAGATAATTACGGTATTTCAAGCTTTTAGCTTTTAAAAGGTGGAATAATGGATAACAAAAACATAACTAAATGGGATATTCGATTTATGGACCTTGCACAAACAGTTGCTGAGTGGAGCAGTTGTTTAAGACGCAAGGTTGGTGCTGTTATTGTCAGAAATAAGCGAATACTTACCACTGGTTATAATGGTGCCCCTGCGGGCATTGCGAGTTGCGTTGACCGCGGAGAATGTTTAAGAGATAAGTTAAACATTGCAAGTGGAACAAGGGCAGAAATGTGCTATGCAATTCATGCAGAACAAAATGCAATAATCCAAGCTGCAAAAATGGGCATTAGTGTTGAGGGTGCAACTATTTATGTTACACACCAACCATGTTCTGTTTGTACTAGAATTTTAATAAATTCAGGTATCAGTAGAATTGTTTATAAATATGCTTATCCAGACAGCTTTTCATTAGAGTTATTAAACGAAGCTAAAGTAGAACTTGTGCATTTGCCAGAGGAGAAACAAGGGTAAAACATGAAAAAGTTTTTATCGTACATTGTTACCTTTGTTGTAATGTTCTTCATTTCAGCAGCTGTAACAGTGTCAATGTCAATGTCGGGAGGGGGTTCACTCTTATTGCCTAGCCAAGACGATACGCAGGCAAGTGGCTCTTCCTTTTTTAATGGCATTTTAAAGACTTTTGAAGAAAATAAGCAGTTTAATGTTATGGGTAACCTAGAGATTAAAACTGAAGATCAAGTAATTCCAGTTAGCCTTTTTGTTAATATTGACTTAGAAGACGCAAGCAATATTAAAGTCGAAGGCTTTGTAATAGCAAATATAGACCAAAAGTATACTGTTGAGTTTTCTCTATACAATAACTGTTTATACCTATCGTTTGAAGATATAAATGTAAAATTAAATATCAATGGCTTTAGCGAGCTAATTGATACATTAAGTAATATTTTAGGCACTGGTAATCAAAATGACACTTCAAGCTTTGTTGAAGATTTGATGCCAACACTAATGGGTGCGTTAGACAATTTAAAAGAAACCGTTACTGCTGATGGCGAGAAACTAGTAGAAATTACTATAGACAATTTAGTGTCAGCACAAATTCTTCTAGACAAGGACGAAAAACTAAAAAAAGCAAGCCTTGAAACTATAGACTTAGACGGCGTTAGTTTAACTGCTGTGCTTGATATAACATTTGACGAAGAAATCGTCATAACCAATCCAGAAAAGAGCATTCCTGTTAGAGAGTTCTTTGACGTATATGAGCTTTATAACTTAAACTTTGGCTCAGGCAATTTATTTAATAGCTTTGATTATCAGATTGGCATCAATGCTTTAAACTCTTGCCAAAGTTTAAATGGTTATGCAGTTATAGATAATGGCTTAAGCATGGTTGGAAACTTAAATGGCTTTGTGAGCCAAAGCTTTAGACTTGACTTTATAGATAACCAGTTATTTGTAAATGTTGGCGACATACGTGTTAAACTAGATATTGCTAGTCTTGATAGATTGCCTGCCAGCGAGCAAACTAAAGCTGGCATTGGCATTTTAAGTTCTATGCCTAGCATTTCTACAGATATTAGTATAGACAGCATTCTAAGTTTGTTAAAACAATCAAAGGTGTGCTTAAGTAAAAATCAGGTACTTTTAAAAACAAACCTTAATGCACTTGGCATTAACTTAGAGGCCGAGATTGTACTTGCTTTAAATAATTACGAGATTGAAAATATAAGCATTGTTGCGAGCCTAGAGCAAAATGAGTTTAATATAAACTTATGCAAAGCTTCGCACCAAAAACCAGCCAGCATAGACGGTAATAAGTATCTTGATGTTGTGAACTTTGTAGAAAGCACGATGGAAAACTTTACTTTGAGCGAGGGCAATATCTTTGCAAGTATTGAGGTGCTTAGTGGCAACAAGCAATATTTAGCCAATGCAAATATATTTGTGTCTGCGATAAATCAATACTTTAGTGCTGATATGAATATAGCTGGCGATATGGCATTTGATGCAAACATTGCTATGCAAAATGGTAGACTATTCTTGAGGTCAAATGGCACTGCTCTTAGCGTTGAAACTGAAAGAGTTTACCAGCTTGTTAAATTCTTGGCAAACAGCAATATTATTAAAAATATCAATGTAGAAGACTTGAGCAAACTTTTAGGAACTTCAAGCGATTTAGTTGGCGGTTTTGATATAAATGACCTAAAGTGTATAAAAACTCTCAGTGTAGATGCTAGCCAAATAAAGCTTGTTGTGGACGGTGACGTTTTTGGCTCACATAGCGACATCACTCTAATAATAACACTTGAAGATTATATTGTTAGCGAAATCGAGCTTATGGGCATTGAAATAGAAGATACTAAAGTAAATGCTAAGTTCAACTTATATGGTGGCGAGGTTGAGCAAAAGTATTATAATCCTAATGATTATGCTAACCTAGACAGCGTGGTATCACTATCTGAAGCTGCAGTTAAAACTTTGTACCAAGATGGTATTAAAGGTAGCATTTATGCCAATTTTGAGTTGTTTGGCGAAATCAACGAGTTAAAACTTGAGTATGGCTTTAACTTTGATAACTGCAACTTAAATGGATATATTGTTACAAACTTCAAAGGTTTAGATATTAATTTATACTTTATTGACGGAACTTTCTATGCAAACATAATCGGCTTAAAAGTATATGTTGAGTTCACAGAATTTGGCGACCTTATAAATTACTTATCACGTGAGTTCGGATTAGAGCTTGACGGCTTTGATATTAATAACCTTTTACAAAGCTTGAAAGATGTAGACTTAAGCCAGATTATTCTAGGATACATTGGCGGAGAAAAGAGTGTTGAACTTAATCTTGCTAATGATATCACTATCTTTGTTAACTTTGATGAATTTGTTAACCAGGTAATAGTTAGAGTTAAAAATGTGTATGTTGAACTAAATGTGTTTAGTTATGACAGCAGCGAGATTGATAATTTAAATAAAGATGAATTTGGTCATTATAGTATAATTAAAGATACTGTCAGTGCAATTAAAAATACTCTTAGCGAAAATCAATTTAGTATTAATGCTATAGCAAATGTATATGAAGACAATATGCTAACATATAACGCCAATGTTGATTTAGCTGTTGATATGAGTGAAGCGTTTAAAGCAAGTGCTAATGTTTCGCTTACTGGTAAACAAAATATTAGTTTAAATGTTAATTATATTGATAGTAAGTTATTTGTTAACTATAACAAACTAAAATTATCTGCAAGCAAACAAAGCATAAGTGAGCTACTAGCATTAGTTATGCAAATGCTTGGCATCGATGCTTCTAATGTTGGCATTTTAGATAATGTAATTAGTGGCATGGATGTAGACATGAGTGTTTTACAAAGCATTATGCCTAGCATGGATATGAAAAACCCACTTAATATGCTTACCGTTATCAAAAACATAAGCATTGTTAACAATCAGTTTATCATTACACTAAACGGCGATTTAGTAAGTAGTGGTGCTGGCGATATGACTGTTAAGCTAAGCATTAATGCAAACGGAATTGAAAGCATTGAGCTTAACAATATTTATGCAGGCAATGCAAGCGAACGCTTTGACTTAAAAATCTTATTCAATGAATTTAATGGCGTGAGCGAGGCTTTTGAGCCTGATAGTTATATTGACATTTCAAACAGCGTAGATTTGCTCAAAGCATTTATCAATACTGCACAGCTCACTGATTACCATATTGCTGGTCAAGCAAAGCTAGCAATAGTTGGTATCTCTGCTGCAAGCCTATTTATAGACGCTAGAATAAAGCTTGACGAGAACAAAGTTCCAACTATAGCTGTTAGCATAAGTAATTATCCAATAGTTGCGGGTATTACTAACGAGTTCACAAATGGCGGTATTTCTAAAAAGCGTACTATAACAATTTACTATCATGACGGTGCACTATATCTTAAAACCTTTGATGCTAAAGTACTTGGTGCAAGCGAGTATACTAAGGTTACAAAAATCACACTTAATGATCTTGTAAACGATATGTCATACTATATGCAATGGCTTTTGGGCTTTAAAGACAATATCCAAAGCAAGATTGACGAAGCAATTAAGAAGAGTCAAGAGTATGAGGGCGAAACAGACATTAGCAATATCTTGCTTGGTTACACTTTTGAAGACAATGTACATAAGCTTCAAATCAACCTAGCAGAAATTGCTCATAACGACGACCTTGGAACGCTTTCACTTGAGCTTGGAACTAAAAATGATGAGCAAACTAAAAACAAAGAGTTTATCTATGAGCTTGGTTTAAAAGTTAATTTCTTTGGCAACTTACTCGCACTCGAAACAGATAAGGACAACAAGCTATACTTAACAGATATCTATGAGCCAGTTGACTTGACTGAGGCTATGGATTATATCAATTCTTATAGCTTTGGCTTTAATGCTGAATACAAACGTGAAGGAAATGGCGAGTTTGTTCAAACCAATGCACAAAATATAACAATAACTTTAAATAGCGATGGCGAGCTAAGTTATTTAACAGGAGTTGTTGGTCAAGGCTTAAGCTTACCAATACTTTCTAAAGTACTAGATGACGGCAATAAAATAACTTACTATACTTTCGCCGGCTGGTACACTTCGGACGGACAAAAGTTTACTGGTAGCAGTTATCCAAAGTCTGACATTACATTGTACGCTAGATATAATATAGACTATATTAAATATTATTATTATATTAATTATATATATAATGGAAATGTTGACTCTGTTAAAGTGCTTGAAGGCTCACTTGTTGACCTATTGACTTTGGCAAACATGTATCAGGAGCTTGGCGACGATTATATCGAATACAGCTTTGCTGGTTGGTACTTAAACGAGAACCTTTCTGGCGAGCGAATCCATAGCTTAGAAATTAATGAAAATATTAACCTATACGCTAAGTGGAAAGAAGAAAGAAGAGTATCTAAAAAATTACTAACTATTTACGACAACGGCACACTAGTGTTTAGTGATAAACTGGTAGTTGGCGACGTTGTTAAGTTGCCTAATGGCATTGCTAAAGACGCAAACACAAAACTATATTTAAACAGCGATTATACTGATGAATATACTTTAATCGTAATGCCAAATGAAGATTTAACACTACATGTAAGAAACAAGTATGTTTTGCATGTTGCAAGTGAACATGGAATATTGGTTGACGATTATCTAGAACTTTATCAAGGCGAAAACTTTGAACTAGTTAACCAAAACGACTTTGTCAAAGACATATACGGCGTAAGCAAAACCACTGGAGTGTTTGTTGGTTGGTCATATGCTGGTAATATTATGCCAAACAGCGACTTAACTATTACAGCGAACTGGGACATTGATGTTAAGCAATATTTTACAGTAACTATCCATAATGACTGGTATAGACCAGCAGGCTGGGTTACAGACGGCAACATTCAAACATCGTTTGAAAACACTATTACCTTGCAGCCTATGCTAGAGGGCTCTGAAATAGACTTATCTGCATATTTTATGACTATCAAAGTTAAATACGGAATAAACTATACATATAAAATCACTGGTTTTTCTGAAAGCACAAAGGGTAGTGGAACTAAAATAACAAGCATTGCTAGCTTAGATAAAAATTATGATTTGTATGCAGTATGGAAAAGAGCATAATAATAAAACATCCGCTTTTAAAGGTGGATGTTTTTTATTTGCAAAAATGTTTTAATAAATATTATGTCGTTTATTTGGTTAAAAATTTAATAAAATATTAAAATTTTACACAATTTAAACGTTGACAAACAAATAATAGTATGATAATATAAAAAAGTTCGATATCGCGGGATAGAGCAGTCCGGAAGCTCGTCGGGCTCATAACCCGAAGGTCACAGGTTCAAATCCTGTTCCCGCAACCAAAAGGCATATAAGGACGCATCTTGCGTCCTTTTTGCATGTCTTGGACTTGGTCATTTATGAAAATAAACTCCCGTCGTCCTCGCATTTAAAAGAACACAATCTGCAAACCTTCTCAGCCTTTTGGCAAGCCGATGAAATTGAGCTGTAAATTTTAGATTAATACATGAACCAAATAAGAAAACTCAGCTATTAGCTGGGTTTTTCTTTTGTTTGGTTTGCAGATAGGTTTTGGCGTAAAACGAGTTACACGTACGATACTTATGAACCTAATATATAGTTTGTAGAACAAAGAGTAGCAGATTTGATTATATTTTGGAGATAAAGTTTTATAATTAATATTTAATTTTTATTTATGCTCATTAGAAAGTAGTAGTATTTATAACTGGAACAGACATAATTAGTTTTTAGTTCTTGATCGTCGACAAAATTCTTATAAAAACGCGTAAAAACATATAATTAACTCTAATCTTTATCGTTATGATTTTTAGGGTTTTGTAATGCGAAATTTCATATGTTATAATAAATAAAAAAGGGAGTCTACGAATAAAGGTATACTTATAAAAAATTTCAACAACTCCAAAGACTCTCACTGCTTCATAAAGATGGGATAATAACAGATGAAGAATTTAGCAGAATGAAATCAGATATTTTAAACGATTAATCAGAACACACCATAATAGGTGTGTTTTATTTTTACCTATAAACTAGTTTGACAAAGATGTTAAAAGGTTTTATATTTAAAGAAATAGATATTGGAGAAAATATGGTTCAAGGAATAGTTTTTACAGTTACTGCTGTTATATGTTTGGCTCTCATGATTGCATTTTTGGTAGTTAGGATAAAAAGGGGAGCAAATGATTTGTCTGTTTGTTTAAAGACAATGGCGTCGCTTGTGTTTGTGTTTGGGGCTTTGATTGCTATATATTTGAGTGGCTTGTTTTTAGCAAATATTTTAATTGTGATGGGTCTTATTTGTGCAATGCTTGGGGACGTGGCTCTTGATTTAAAGTACACTCACGTTGATTATAAAAAGCAATACCTTAATGCTGGAATGGTGTGTTTTTGCTTGAGCAATGTGTTTTACATTATTGCAATCAGTTTTATGTTTAATTCCGCACAAAACTTTTGGCTTTTTGCGGGTGGAATGGTGCTTGTGGCACTAGTGTTTGCAATAATAGTATTTCTTATGGCAAAGCCACTAAAGCTTGATTTTAGCGGTTTTAAAGCGCTTACATTTGTTTATTCATTTCTAGTAAGCCTTACCAGTTTTTTGAGCCTTGGCATTTGCTTTTTTGTAAGCGGGTTTGCAATTTTTGCATGTGGGGCAATACTTGTTTTAATTTCAGATTTAGTGTTATCTCTTATGTACTTTGGTGGCAAAGATAACAGCAAAGTTTTATGTATTGTGAACCATAGTTTATATTACATTGGTCAGCTACTAATCGTTGCATATTTGTTCTTTCAAATGGTATAAAAAAACCGCTCAACGAAGCGGTTTTTTTATTGATTTTTTATATTAGTTATCTTTTAGAAACTTTAGTATGTCGTTATAAACTTCAGCTTTGTTTGTTTCGTTTAATATTTCGTGGCGACCTTCGTCATAGAGTTTTATTTTTGCGTTTACTCCATTTTTTAGGTAAAGCTCATGCAAAGACTTTACATATTTGCCGTAATTTCCTACGGGGTCTTTAGTGCCGGCAACAAGCAAGATGCTTTTATCTTTACTTATATTTTTAATGCCAGAGTTTAAATTTTTGAGGGCATTGAACATAGATTTATAAAAGCTATATGGAAAACTCTTTCCACAGTACTCATCTTGCAAGTATTCGTCAAATATTTGCTTGTCGCGAGTGAGCCAGTTCCCGTTTTCAAACTTCTTAGCAAAAGCTTTAAAGCTTAGTCTTTCTACGGCATAGGCTTTATTTTCTTTATTTCCAAAAAGGCTTGCAAGGTTGGAAAGTGAACTTGCCATTTTGTAAATTAGACTATCGCCATTAGAAGTTCCGACTAAAACGTACTTTTTTGGAACGGAAAGTACTTGCACAAGTTTTTGCGTTAAAAACGAGCCGTAAGAGTGACCAATGATATATATAGGTAGGTTATAAGTTTTGTCTAAGTAGTCGCATATTAGTTTTTGATCTTTAATTGTATTGTTAAATATATCGCCTGTATCGTAGCCCTGTTTCAATGGGGACACTGCACTATGCCCGTGACCTCTAAGGTCGCTAACAAAAACAATAAACCCTGCATCTGTTAAAAACTCAGCAAAATGTTTATACCTTAGTCCATGCTCTTGCATTCCGTGAATTATTTGCACAACGCCGATTGGCTCAGTATTAGGAGTAAATAAGTAGCAGTTAAGCTTTGTATCCTTATAGCCTGTGAAAGTAAAATTTTCCATTATTTAATCTCCTTTTTTATAAGGTTAATAAACTTAAGCTTAGCTGGGTTGGTTTGGTTTTTGTCATGTACAATGCTGATGATACGTTTTTCCATAATAAAGTCAGTGTTTAGTATGAATAATTCTTCGTTTGACAGCTCTTTTTTAAAGTAATCAGCGTTAACAACGCCAACAGCTATACCGCGTTTAATAAGGTCGATAACAAGCCCATAGTTTTCCATTTCATATTTTGGGGTAAGATATATGCCAAACTGATTAAAATAGCTGTCAATATTTTGCCTTGAGGTGTGGTCGGTACCAATTAGGGCAAGAGGAAGTCTGGCAAAGCCCTCTTTTGTTAGAGGATTCTTAATAAATTTGTTATAGAACTTTTTGTTTCCAACAACGCTGTAATTAACCTCAAATGATGTTACGACAGTGGAGTCTACTGGCAATGTTTGGCTGTCTAGAATTATTAGGTCAAGCTCGTTATTTTTTAGCTGAGTTATTAGATTGTTCTCATTGTCGCGGTTGACTTTAATTTCAACATTTGGGTGTGCCTGTGTGAACTCGTTTAAGCTATTGCTTAAAAGTATTGTTATATTAGAAGTCGTTGTTCCTATTCTGAGTGCCCCGTCCTTTAGCTTTTTTATATTATGAAAATATGAATATAGGTCGTTCATTTCGCTGATTAGTGGAAGAACTTTCTGGTAAATATGCTTACCCTCATAAGTAAGCTCAACACCTTTGTTCTTTCGTATAAATAGTTTGCCCCCAAGCTCGCTTTCGAGCATTTTGATGCTTTTTGTTATCGCTGGTTGCGAAATAAATAAGCTTTCCGAAGCCTTTGTAATATTACCGTGCTTGGCGACAGCTATAAAAATATTGAATAAATTGAGGTTTGCCATAACTACAGATTATTACCACCATAAAAACTATATATTTTACATTATAACAGCACCTATGTATAATAGCAAGTGAAAATGAATGAGGGAGGAAAGTTATGGAGCAAATTAATATTGATTTTCAAATTTTGGGTTTTGTGTTTAATAGACTAAGAGCTCAAGAGGGAGTTGAACTAGGAACAGTTACAAGCATGCTAGACAGCAAAGCAATCTTTAAAATACTATTCAATTCCAATTATAAAAAAGATATGGGCATTGAACTAACTGAGTTAGAAACATCTGTTTGGAACGAGGTTGGAAGCTATATAAGAATGTTTGTAAGGCAAAAGTATGAAGAGGCAAAAGCGAGCTTAAATTTTGACAAATTGCCTTTTGAAAACATGTCAAACAAGACAAGCAAGGACTATGTTGTTAAGAGGCAAATACGTTTAGTATAAATAAAAAAAGGAATTTTAAATTCCTTTTTTTTGTTTAGTTACTTTTAGTTTCTAGTGCTTTATAAAGCTCACTAGTGGATACTATTTTGATTCCCATTTTTTCAATATCGGCAATTGTGTCCTTAATAGCATTTGCTGTGTTTTGACCGCCATGTGAGCCAACATGTCCAATAACTATTGCATAACCATTTTCTTGTGCCATTTTTGCACCCTCGAGCAAGTGATGCTTAACGCCCTCGTAGCTTCTATTGCCTTCTGGTTCTAAAAACTCGCTTCTACCAAGATAGACAATATTCTTTTCTTTTGCGACCTTGTCACAAGTGGTGTTTAAATGGGTTCGGCTATCTACAAAGAATAGGTCATGCTCTTTTGCATAGTCATAGATATATGATACTGTTTTAGGGTTTTGACAGACGCCAGAGCCAATATGGATATTAAAGCCTTTGGCTCCGTCAACACTCTTTAGTGCCTTTTCTAGTTTTTCATAAACTACTTCCTTTGAGTCGTAACTGCCAATATAGTAGTTTCCGTACCAATGAAATGGTAAGTTTACATGTGCCTGCATAGGCATGTGCAATATTATTTCTTTTCCTGCCTTTTTAGCCATTTCTACATTGAGTGTTGTGTTGTCAACGTCGGGCATGATTGCACAAGTGATAGGTGCATCAATAGACAGCATTGTTTCAACGCCAGATTGCTCAAAGCCACCAAAGTCATCAATAATAATAGCTAGCATTGGCTGACTATTGTCTGCTTTTGCAACCAAAGAGTTTATAGGGGCAGATATAAAGCCCGCAATTGTTAAAATAATAAAATTTAAACATACAATAAACTTTTTCATACCAGTAGTATGCTATGTTTATATATGTTTTATACATTGACCTTTGTTTGACAAAAATATTTGTTAATAGTATAGTAGGCATATGAAATTAAATGGCGAAATAAAAGATGTTATATTTAGGAACAACGAGAGCGGATATACAATCGTAGAACTTTTTGTTGGTGGCAAAAGCCAAGTTGTTACTGGCAAGTTTCCTGCGGTATTTCAGGGTCAAAATGTTGAGCTTGAGGGAGATTATCAGATAAACCCTAGATATGGCAAGCAGTTTGTCGCAAGCCATGTAAAGGTGTTTCAGCCAACAAATACAGACAGCATAATAAAGTATCTTTCTTCGGGTCTAATTAGCGGAGTTGGCATAGTTACAGCGACAAATATTGTGAACATGTTTAAAGACAAGACCTTAGAGGTAATAGAAAGTGAGCCAATGAAGCTTGCAGACGTTAAGGGTATAAGCCAAAGAAAAGCTTTAGAAATTAGCAATACTTATCAAGACATTAAAAAGATGCAACAAGCTGTTATGTTTTTGCAAAACTATGATATTAGTGTCAACATGGCAGTAAAAATTTATGAGGTATACGGAAATAAGACTGACCTAATGCTTGTAAAAAATCCATATAAGCTAATTGAAGACGTAGACGGCATTGGCTTTAAAACTGCGGACAAGATAGCTTTTAATATGGGTGTTAGTAAAGATAGTGAGTTTAGAATGCGTGCAGGGGCATTGTATTGTTTGAATGAGTTTTCAGAAAAGCAGGGCAGTACTGTTGTGCAAACAAATAAGCTTGTTGAAATGTGCTTAGGGTTACTTGAGCTTCCGAGCGATAAAGAGGGAGATATTTATAGTATTCTCTCTAGCCTAGAGATTGAGGGGCTTATAAAGGCTACGACTATAGAGGACGAGCCAGCTCTTGCTATTGCTAAGCTTTATAATATGGAAAAGTATATTGCAGGCAAGCTTAAAATGTTGCAAAACTCTTGTTTGGAACTTAATGCAGACTTTGAAAGTGAGCTTAGCGAGTTCGAGCGAATAAACAATATTGAGTTTCATGACAGCCAAAAGAAAGCAATAATATCTGCAATAAGAGAAGGTGTTGCAGTGATTACTGGTGGCCCGGGTACTGGTAAAACTACACTCATAAAGGCAATACTTTACATCTTAAACAATCACAACCAAAAATCGTTATTATTAGCTCCAACGGGCAGGGCTGCCAAAAGAATGGAAGAGCAAACAAAGCATGAAGCATCAACAATTCATAGAGGCTTAGAAATGGCGTACAACAAGGGTAAGCTTGGTTTTGTAAGGAACGAGCAGAACCCGCTAGAGTGCGATGTAATAATTGTGGACGAAGTTAGTATGCTAGATATTTACATAGCATCCTCGCTCTTAAAAGCAATTAAACTTGGTACAAGGCTTATATTAGTAGGGGATAAAGACCAGCTGATGAGCGTTGGTGCGGGCAATGTTTTAAAGGATATAATTAGCTCAAAAGAAATTGCAACGTTTGAGCTTTCGCAGATTTTTAGACAGTCAAGCGAGAGCATGATTATTATGAACGCCCATAAAATAAACAATGGGGAAATGCCAGAGTTGTCAAATGAAAGTCAAGACTTTTTCTATAGTCCTACCTTTGTTGCGAGCGAAGTGGCCAATGAAATAACAGAGCTTGTTTCAAAGAGAATCCCAAGCTTTAATAAAGAACTAATAAGTGAAAACATACAAGTAATCACTCCAATGAAAGTTGGTGAGGCGGGGGCAAATAATATCAACATGTTGCTTCGTGAAAAGTTAAACCCAAAGGCAACAGAGAAGCCAGAGCTTGAAGTGCATAAGACTATTTTTAGAGTTGGCGATAAGGTTATGCAAACTGCAAACAACTATGAACACGAATGGATAAAGAGTGAAAACGACCACATAGTTTCCGGTATGGGTGTGTTTAATGGCGATATGGGTTACATTGACCAAATAAACACCCAGAGCGGAGAGGTATATGTTACTTTTGATGACGGGCGTAGAGCGGGTTATAGTATTGTTGAGCTTGAGGACTTGGTGCACGCGTACGCCATAACTATTCACAAAAGCCAAGGCAGTGAGTTTGATGCCGTTATTATTCCTATCCTTGGTGGTAATCCTATGCTCTACAACAAAAATCTGCTGTATACCGCAGTAACTAGGGCAAAAAAGATGGTTGTACTTATTGGCAAGAAAAACAATATTTATCACATGATTAAGAATGAATATTTAGTAAACAGAAATACATTGCTGAAAAGGTTTTTAACAATGCCGAATATTTTGTCATAATTTGAGAAGCTCCTTTATAAAATTTTATAAAGGAGTTTTTTTATGGAAGTTAAAGTTAATCCGTCACATATGGTGACTATAGACAATAGAAAAAAGATGATGATAACGGCAGTGATAGAAGTGGTTAGTGCCACCGAAAAGTGTGTCATTGCAAAAATTACAGATAAGACGATGTATATAATGGGCAGAGATTTAAGAATTGCAAAGCTTAGCTTAGAAGAGGGCCTTTTAATACTTGAGGGAGAAATTGAAAACTTAAAGTACCAAGAAACAGCTTCATCAAGGTCATTTTTTAAAAAGGTATTTAAGTAATGAGTAGCGGTGTTACATTATTTTTAATGCTACTGTTTATTACGGCTGGCTTTTTAAGTGCTGTTTTTTGCGAGGCTTTGAAGCTTGTGAAGCTAACAGGAAAAAAGAGTTTTATAGTTATAAATATTGTTGATTTTTGCATGTGTTTAATATCTGGCTTTGTGTTTATAATGTGCATATTTGGACTATGTGGCGGGGAGTTTAAATTGTACCAAGTTATTTGCTTTGGTGTTGGTATGTTGTTTGAGCAAATTTTTGTTGCAAATTTAATTGCTATGCCTATAAAAAAAGTGTATACTATGCTTAAAATAAGAGCCGTGAGGAGGAAACAGCGAAATGACAAAAGCGGGGTTAGCTCAAAAAGTTAAAATTATCTGTGTTTGTGCAACAATACTTTTGTTTGTGCTAGCTGTTATTATTACATGTCAGTATGTAAAAATCGGAAGATTATCAAGTCAAAGTGCAATGCTAGATAGAAAGATAAACGAATTATCTATAACCAAGTCTAAGCTCGAAGAAGGCATTGAAATTCGTTCGTCTGACGCATATGTTGAGCAACAAGCTCGTGAGAATTTAGGCATGATAAAAGACGGCGAAGACGTTATAATAATAAAATAAAAATAAAAAGGATTAACACTCGGTTAATCCTTTTTTGTTAGTATATTTTTAGTAATAGATATTATTTTTTCTAATTCGCCAGGGTTTTTAAAGCGGTGGTCTGCATTTTCAAAGGCATAGAGAGTGCTGTCATTGTTTAGTTTATTTATAAAATTAATAACAACATTGGGGTCTACGATATCGTCTTTGAGTCCTTGAATTATTTCAAACTTGTAATTTTTAGTAGAATAATCATTTAAACTATTGTTTTTAAGTTGAGCCAAGAATGTAGAATCTATATAAAGTGGATTTTCGTACCCTAAATCAATTTTATTGTTTAAATCTTTTATTGAAAAACCATGAGCGGGTAGAATATTATCACTAAGAACACTATCCATATTAATTGCGGGAGCCCTTAAAATAATATGACCAAAGCTATCAGTTTTAAATTTTAAATAGTGTAAAAGTAAATAGCCGCCAAAGCTTGTTGCAAAAAATGAAATGGGTATATTCTTGTATTTAGTTTTAGTGTAAGCGACTATTGTTTCTAAAGATTTTAAACAATCATAAAAATCAAGAGTTTTGTTCGCTGAGTTTAGTCCGTGGCAAGGCAAATCAAAGGAAACAACATTAATATTTATTTTAGTGAGCTTTCTGCCTAACGCAAAAATCACAGAGCTTTCTTTATCGCCAGCGAAACCATGAATAGTAATTAGTACCTCTTTTGGCTGAAGAGATTCAAATTCTCGAATAGATATGTTTTTGTAGATTGTTTGAGTGATTGCCACTTTTGCTCTCCTTAAATTATCATATTGGTATAATAACATTTAATTTATAATTCACCAAGTCTTATTATGCGATATAAAATATAATATTGCGTCGACAAAAAATGATTAAAATTTTATTAGTAAATTGCAGGAAAAATATTTGTAGTCATTGACTTTTGATAGTTTTGTGCTACAATAAAACTTGTTGTTTTTTTAGGAGATTTTATGGGAACATATTACATTAAAAATTATAAAGATGCTAAATCTTTAGTTGAAGATAATAAAAATATTGGCTACACTTTGAGTGACGCTGTTGTTTTGGCTGCACGCCAAGTTAAAGGAGAGCTCGCTGAGCTTGAGCGTATGAAAGTTGCACTCAGTGATGACCTACATGCCATATCTAAAAAAGATGCTGAGTTCTTCTTTTCTGGGCATAAAGCTTTGCAAAAAGAAAAGACTCAGGAGTACTTTAGAAATAATCTTAGGACCAATAGTGATGTTTATCATGCTATTGAAACTTCTATCAGCTGTAGAACAGAACAACTAGCACAAACCTATGAGTATTACAGAGTACAGTTGAAAAATTTATGCAAAAACTTTACTCGTGAGCTTAGAAGCGGTTGTGGAAAAACTAGGGCTGAGCAGATTGAGGGCTCCGTTCAAGAGATTATTAATATTGCCAAAGCATACTTAAATTTGGTTAATGATTTGGCTGGTGCCTATGAGTGGAAAAAGAGAATAGACGAAAGCGATGCTGTAGATGTTTTTGAAGAGTTAGATGCTTGCGAGGCTGTTATTGCACAGTATACTAGAAAATTAGAAACTTATCCATATAGAAGCTTAGAAACAGCAAACAAAGTTATTAATTTTTCAAGCATTGTTATAGCCGAAGCAAATAAAGCTATAGAGGGAACAGAGCCAGATGCAAATTAAAAGACTGCAAGCTTAGCTTGCAGATTTTTAAATTTTGGGTATTTACAAATTATAATAAGTATTATATAATACCTGTATACTTATTGGGAGGATGCACAAATGCTAAGCGGTGTAAGAATTTTAAGAAATAAGAATAAAGAAGAATTTGCTCAAGACAAAATAAGATTTAAAACTCAAGAATTTGAAGTTATTAAACATAGTGGTATTGAAGCTAATATTAGAGCAATAGCTGACCTTATCCTTGAAATGAACGATGAAAAAAGTGACTTATATGAAAAAATGGCTAAAATAGACCTAGAATGCGAAAGAAAAGCCATAGTTGAGTTTAAAAGTCTTGATACTACTGACGCTGCAATGGAAGATTTTATTGCAATTAAAAACAAATACATGGAAGAGTACAATGATATTTATCAAGCAATAAAATACGAAATTGAAGCTAGAAACATAGTAATCAATTATGCTAAAAAGCGTTTTATAGATTTTGTAGAGTCAAAAATAGAAGAGGGCAAAAAAGAGGATTTGCAATACATTATAACTATAGCTATGCACTTTTTGGAAATAAGCAATGAACTTAGTGAAGTTAGAACAAAAGCAAAAGTTTTAAGAGATGAAGCTAGAAGGGTTGAGGGCTTGAACGAGCAACTTGATAGTTCAAATCGTAAAAGACTAGAAGGTTATTTAGAAAAACAGTTTGAACTTATGAGTGCACTTGATATTGTGCCATTTGATTTGGCAACCCGTGCTAAAAGAGTACTTAATAATGCTACAGATAAGCTAGAGCAGTTAAATGCTGAGCCAGAGAGTAATTAAACTCACAAAAAAACCGCAAGTTATTTGCGGTTTTTTATTCCCTACACTAAATAACCAAAGGATTTGAGAAATTGTAGGCATAAAATAGCTTATCAAATATTCTAACCTAAAAGTATGAAACGGTTCCTCCGGTAACCCTTGCACTTACATATTGTATTTTAAAGATTTCTATAAATGAGAATTCAGCCAAACTTACACTTACCGTATAGACAATCCCTTCCTTAACGTTACCTATTTTGCAAACCTTTGTGACCATGGTGCTGTGGTTTTTATCATAGTATGTAAATGAAACTTGTAATGAAGAGATATCGACTTTAGGCGTTATTTTATAATTTATACTGAATGAAAATTCTTCTGATAAATCCAAATAAAGGTCATTATTCGTAGCAGAACGTGAAAATATTTTATTATTTCCATCGCTATTTTCCGTGAAAGAAAAATTGCATGCTGAAAAAGAAAGAGTACAAGATAAAATGCAACAAACAAATATAAAACTTTTAAACCAATTTTTCTTGAATAATATTTTTTCCATATATAAACCTTTTTAATCAATATTACCTTATTTAATATGTTCCGTCAAGGCAAAGAATAAGTTTATTTATTTATCTGATATTAAATCTTTTCTGTCGATGTCATTTTTGTTACTGTTTTATACTACATTTTAGTTGGATTCAAGGCTGATACAATATTTTTTGCGGCGGTATAGGAAGGTAATTCAAAAATAGTGGTATTTGTGCAAGCTTGCTCGATGTTAGTGATTAGTTTTGCACTTTATAGTTTTGAAGATTTTTCCATCTAGATTTTAATCCCATTTCATCGTTTATTCTTGCAATAAAATGTGATTTAATATTTTTTATTAAACAATCTCTTTCTATTATAAACTCTTGCCAAAAACTAGCAAATTCTAAAGGTTCTAAAAGATATTTGAAAACTATAAGCAGACATAGAAAATCACTTATGCCATGTTTGGGATAACCATATGGGTTCCTATCAATTCTCATTACATCAAAAATTTCTAAAGAATAAGGAAGCTTATATCTTGACAATTTCTTACAAAACAACCTCTCATCATGTGCAACGGCATTTCTAAAAGCAGTTATGATTTTTATCATAATTTCTAACTGAGAAGATTTTAAGTTGAAATCAGACGCAATTTCAGTTTTTTCTTCTAACTTCATATTAGCATAGAACATTGATACTTCACCTATAGTCATGGATCTTATTAGTACCCATAAAGGTACATGTCCGTGTTCCTTAACGTAATGCTCTATATAATTACGATACTTTTTATTGTTCTTATCTGAAGCCTCTTCAATTAATTTATTACAATTATTGATCAGCTCTGCAATTCTAGCCTCTTTAGAAACGTCCTTGTTGAAATTATTTCTGACCAAATATTTTCTATTGTCTTCGCCATGATATTTGCTAAAAGTGTAAGAAACACTAGATTTTAATTTTGATTCAAATATCATAGCATATTTGTAAACAATATTTCTCAGGTTTTTGTCAAACTTATACAAAGCAACTATATCGTAATCCGATGCGGAATTTAAAAATTTATTATCTTGGTTTTTAAAGATAAAACTATAACCATTTATTAAGTTATAGTATCCTGTTTTTTTAAGCATTTCAATAAATAAGGGTTCGTCATTAAAAATTAAATCTCTTTCTTTAAGAATTTTTATTTGTTCTTCGTATGTACTAAAAGCTTTCATAAAATCTCCATAAAAAGAAAATGAGGAGATCCCTAGAGACCTCCCCGCAGTCCTTCAACACAGGTTGAAAGGATCTTTCCACGCAATCATTCTAACATACCTTAACAGTGTTGTCAAGACTTTTTAGAATGTTTGCATATAATATTGTATTGCAATTTATTGTTTAAATATACATAAAATCATATAATTTTAACATTTAGATAAATTCTTATTTTTATTTATTATTGTAGTTGTCACCATATGTATTTCTATTGTAAAGAATATATCATTAAATTTGCTAATGTTTCACGCAAGTAAGTTTTAGCCGATTCTACTTAAAATTACCACAAAAAAACCACCTGCTTCGAGGTGGTTTGTTTGTGGTAGTCCCAAGGAGAGTCGAACTCCTCACTTCGCCGTGAAAGGGCGATGTCTTAACCGATTGACCATGGGACCATGTTGATTGGTAGCGGCTGTGGGATTTGAACCTACGACCTACTGGGTATGAACCAGGCGCTCTAGCCAACTGAGCTAAGCCGCCATTTGTTTAACATGCTTTCACATTTTATTATATTTATATGGTTTTGTCAACACTTTTTTTACAAATCCATTCACTTTTTACATCACTTGTTGCATCGCTATTTGTTCAATAAAAAAGCACTTCAGTTTTGAAGTGCTTTTTTAAAAGTTACTGAAAAAGTGTTCACATTTAAAATTATTCGCTCTTATTACGTTCATCTTATTTCTTGTGCAATGCCCGACATCAAGTTTTTCTATGCCTTTTCCTCTCAAGCAGTAATGTTGCACAAAATATTTACATCTTTCGCATTTATTTAAACTCGTATACATATTCTATATTATAGTACGAGATAATCTTACTGTCAAGTAATTTCTTACTTTAACTTTCATAATAGCATCAAGGAAAGAGTAATGTTTGCAAAAAGATTGAGAGAAATAAGGTTTGGTAGTGGAATTACGCAAGTAGAGCTTGCTAAAGTTTTGAATGTGACTAAAGCAACTGTTAATGACTGGGAACATGGCAAATGTGAAACCAACTTTGATATGCTTGTAAAAATTGCCAAATACTTTGGAGTTTCAACGGATTACTTGCTAGGATTAGAAGATTAAAAAACCACGGTCGACGCCCGTGGTTTTTGTTTTAGCCTATTACAAAGAGAGGTTTAACTCTTAGTTTACTTCTATCTGTTCTAAAGCCTTCGATGCTTCCGTCGGCAGATACCTTAATAGATATGCCATAGTTTGATAGAGTTTTTGCTGCGGCAAGGCGACCACCGCCAATACTACCAGCCTCTATCTTAATTATTGCACCTATAGCCAAGATGTTACCCTCATAATCTATTATGCTAGCCCCGTCAATGCCTAAAAGTTCAAGTCTTAGTTTTCTATTGAGGTCTTGGAACTTATTGTTGCCAATAATTCGCTTTAAGTTACATGTTTTGTTACACTTTTCTTCTTGCAAAAAGTTTTCAAAGCTTGGCAATTCATTATTTGTATTTATTTCATGGAAAAACGACTGATTGATTTGGTCTTGGACTTTATAATCATAGCAGTCTTTAGCAAGTAGGTCTGAAGTATCTATATGTTTAAGGACATTAAACCTTTCGTTGCTATTAACATGCACAATACAGCCACCGCTGCGTTCAAAAGATAAGTCAAGAGCGGATAGGTAGATAGCTTTTCTTACTTCTTCAACTTCGCCACTCTTTTCTGCAAGTTTTGCTATGATTTCCTCGTGGCTAAAGCAAACCCAAGCACCATTACGTTTTGCAAATAGTAGTTGCTTATCTTTAAAAATTAAAACATCGCCTTCTTCAACCAAGCACACGCCGATTTTTGAACCAACGCAAGCATTTGCAAGGTCAATATACTCATAAGGAGCAAGTAGGTCTGCCTTTGCTGTTTTATTAAAATGCTGGTAACCAAGCAAGTATCCGTCAGCAGAAATGTTTAAGCAGGTATTGATGCCGTCGGACAAAAGAGCACTATAATCACGTTTTAAAACGTTTTCAATTTTAGTGTTAGGATTGATTGGCCTCGGAGCCTTTTTGTTAGTTATAATAAAGCCGAACTTGGCTTTTCGTCCCTCATAAGTTCTAAGCCCCCAGCTAGATACCATAGTTAGCAGGCTGTTTAGAGTAGAGTGTGCATTCTTTGTTAGGGCGGAGCAGATTGCTTTTTGAGTAACTTGACTTTCGATGCCTGTTATAAAGTCCTCTGAAAGGTTGGCTTTAAAAAGAGTGCTCATCTCGTCGATAATAGAGCGGACAAGCGAGATTTCAAAAGACTTGAAAGGCTGAACTCGTTTAATAATAAACCTTGAAGCGTCTTGCCTATTAAATTTAACCAAAAGGGTACCGCCATTGCCTTGGGCAACGCACGCATCTCTATTGCTCGATTCTTCTTCTCCGACAATCTCGGAGCCAGTGAACATAGAGAGTATTGTATTTTCGAGAAAAGATATAAAGCGTTCTCTTTTCATACTTTGAACCCCTAATGTAGATTTTAAATGCAATTTTTCTTATAATTAAATTTATAGTAACATTAAATTGCGTAAAAATCTACCATTTGAACTAATATTTTTGTGTTTTAGTGCTATTTTTTGCATTTTCAACAAAATTATCCTAAAAAATATATAAAAATCTTGTTTGACCTATGTGAATTAGCAATGTATAATAAAATATATTCACACAATAGGGAAAATATATGAAAAAAAGACAATTTTCTTGTATAAAAGATTACTGCGAAAGCTGTGCTCACATTATGGCTGAAAAGAATGAGTATCCAATCAACTGCGATTACAGCTGTTTATCTATGGATATTACTTGTAACCATGCACACTCTAAACTTTGCAAAAGTTGCGGTCAGGCAATTAATGATAATCAGTTTCAAGACGACGTAAAGCTATTAGATAGTGCTCTTTCTAATAAAAAACTAAAAGTCATATGCTTTACTGCACCTTCAGTACGTGTTGCTCTTGGCGATGAGTTTCAGTTGCCTGTTGGAACAAATGTACAAGGCAGAATGGTTAGTGCTTTGAAAGAATTAGGCTTTCATGCTGTTTTTGATATGAACACTGCTGCAGACTTTACAATAATCGAAGAAGCAAATGAGTTTGTTAATAGGCTTAAAACTAACAAAAAGCTACCAATGTTCACAAGCTGTTGCCCGGGCTGGGTAAGTTACTGTAAGAAACTTTATCCCAAGTTTGTAAAGAATTTGTCCACTTGCAAAAGCCCTCAGCAGATGTTTGGTGCAATGATAAACAATATTTATGCGAACCAAAACAAGTTTGAAAGCACAGACATGTTTGTTGTGTCAATAGTTCCATGCCTTGCAAAAAAACTTGAGCTTAGGCAAGAGGGCATGAATACAAATGTTGGGCTTGACGTAGACGTTGCTATCAGTACAAAAGAGTTGGCAAGTTTGATTAAAAGTAAAGGCATAGATTTTGTCAATTTGAAGGAGCAAGATTACGACCAATTTTTTGGCTCATCTAGCGGAGCTGGGGCTATATTTGGTAACACTGGTGGGGTTATGGAAGCAGTGCTCAGAACGGTAGACAGTGACCAAAATAAAGTGATAAATAAAATAGAATACAAAATGGTTAGGGGCTTAAAAGGAATACGTAAAGCCACTATAAATATAGGTGGTAGAGATATCAACCTTGCAGTTGTAACGGGGCTTAAAAATATCAAGCCGTTAATGGACGAGATAATACTAAATCCTAGTGCATATGACTTTATTGAGGTTATGGCATGTGAGGGCGGGTGCATTGGTGGAGGCGGCCAACCAAGAGTAAAAGGCATGCCGCTTAATGAAGTTCTAAAAGCACGCTCTAATGGACTGTACTCTTATGAAAAGACACTCAAATGTAGAAAAGCTCACGACAATGATGCTGTTAAAGATATTTATAAAAAGTATCTAGGCAAAGTAGGGGGCAAAGAAGCAAAACGATTGTTGCATGTTCATAGAAAGCCTAAAAAGCTGACAAAATAAAAAACACCTATTTAGGTGTTTTTATTTTGCTTTAGTTAAATAGGTTTTCTATCTTCAAGGGCTTTAGTTAAGGTCACTTCGTCGGCGAACTCAAGTTGAGTTCCGGCTGCAAGTCCTTGAGCGATGCGTGTGACTTTAACACCATAAGCCTTAACAAGGGAAGCAATGTACATTGCTGTTGCTTCGCCCTCAACGTCTGGGCTGGTTGCTAAAATAACTTCAGTTGTATCGCCTTTAGCGACCCTTGCTATAAGCTCGGCTATCTTAATATCCTTTGGAGCGATATTTGCTAAAGGATTAATCGTGCCATGAAGCACATGGTAAACGCCTTTATATGAGTGAGCTTTTTCTATTGCGAGTACGTCCTTAGGCTCTTTAACAACACATATAGTGCTATGTGAGCGACTGTCGCAGATAGGGCAGGTATCGCCGCTTGCAAAGTTTCCGCAAATAGAGCAGAACTTAATGTTGTTTTTTGCTTCAAGTATAGCTTTGGCAAAGGTTTCAGCTTGTTCGCTTGAACCAGTCACTATATGGTAAGCATATCGTCCAGCCGTTTTTTTACCAACGCCGGGCAACTTGCTGAACTCATTGATTAATCTATCTAAGCTTTCGAGTTTAGTAGTATCCACTACATCATGCCCCCAAATCTACCGAGTTTTTGAGCCTTTAAATCATCAGCTTTGCTAGAAGCATCTTGCAAGGCTGCTAAAACTAAGTCTTCAAGCATTTCAACATCGTCAGGGTCGACAACGTCCTTGCTAATAGCTATGCTTACTGGTGCTTTGTTTCCAGTGATAGTTACTTTCACCATTCCGCCACCGCTTACACCTTCAACTTCTGTTTCGTCTACTTCTTGTTGAGCTTTCATTGCTTCTTCTTGCATTTTTTGTGCTTGACGCATCAATGCTTGCATGTTGGCGTTTCCACCGCCACCCATAAAGCCACCAAATTTTGCCATATTATTCATTACCTCCAAATTCGTCTGATTTATTATTTGATTTATTATTTATCTTTTCGTTTAGTAAGTCAACCAATTCTGTAGACTTATTTGATTTCCCTTTTGCAGGTATTAGTGTTTCTTTTAATGCATCTACAAGCAAGTCGCCATTATATTTTTCCATATTTATATATTGTTTAACAAATATAGCAAGAAGACTTTTTCTATATGCATCGAACGAGAATGATGAGTCAAAGAGTTTAATATCTGAGGAGATTTCAAAATCGCTAAGATGTTCGTGAAGATCCTCTTTACTTATCAGACTCAAAATGTTGCGATCATAATCTATTGAAATATATGGGAGATAGTTTTCATCAAGAGTAGCTAGCATTATATAAGCAGGTTCGCCTATAATTTTGATAGTGTCAGGTTTAATTAAAGAACGTTCAAAATCTTGTGGTCTGAAAAGATGCGTATACACATAAGAGCTTGCCCATTTTAAAGCTTTTGCTTTTTTTTCTATCTTTTCTTTTTCAGAAATATAGTCACAGTTGCCATAAGTGTCATAACAAGACTCCTCACCACAGTTACCATTGTTGCATTTGGTGCGATGGTATTCATTGTATTCTTCTGAGGCTTGTTGTGTTTTGTTAACAAGGTCAAGTAAAAGAGAGAGTTCTCTAAGTGCTGGTTCTTCAGAATTTAGCTTTGCATGTTTGAAAACAGTAGCCATGTGAGTTTTTGCGATTTTTTTATCAAAATCTCTTTGCATGGTTTGAATAGCCGATAGAGGCAAAGCTGCAGATACTACAGAGTCTATAACATTTCTTAATTCAAGTATGCTCTCATTTGTAACCCTATGAGGAATATTTTCGCTCTCAAACTCTTCATATAGCCCAATTATAAGTGATGCGTTTATTGCTAGGTTTTTATCGTTAGTTTGTTTCAAATAGTTGTATAAATTAAAAGCCATCGCAATAAAGTTGTTCATATATACGGAATTTTCAGCATTTAGAAGATTAGGGAGCATTTTAATATAGTATCTTAAATCATTTTTAAACTGAATTATCTGATCAAGAGTTTCGCTGTCGCTTGATGGGATTGAGTATGCCATCTTTAGTTCTTGTTCAAAGGATTCAGATAGCTTGAAACTATTTGGTATGTATCCTTCCATGTCTAGTATTTCAGGGGTACGTTTTTTAATATATATTGGTTCCATCTAGGTTACTCCTTTATCGTTAGTTTGTCTTTAAAAGTGTTTGATAATTCAGAAATGTTAAGCTGTTTTTTCTCTATCATTTTGAAGTTATATGTAAGGGCTAGTGAACTAAAGAAATTTGTTAACACTTGTTTGTACTTATCTCTTACTATTATATCCAAAGTTAGCTGATCGTCAACATAGAAAATTACATTTGCACCATTTAGTTCAACTTTGACAATTTGTCTGACTGCACTTAAAAGGCTCATTTCTTTGTTTTCTTTTAGATAATTAATTAAAAGACCAAGTACTTCGCTTTCGCCACTAACGCTTGCATTGCTCTGTTTTTCTGGTTCATGCTGGATTGTTTTTGCGGGCTCTGCTGTTTGTGGCTTTGCACTGATGTTAATATTTGCGTTACCCGTTAGCATTTTTTCTAGGTTTTCTACACGTTTTAAAAGCGAGTTTTGGCTTAGGGTTTTAATAAATGCAGTTTCTAAAACTATTCTTGGAGAAACGCTGTAGCGTAGTTCAGCTTCAATAGCACTTAGGTTGTTTATTGCTGAAATAATCAAGGAATAATTTTCCGATGATGCTTGAGCTTTCATTTTTTCAAAAACGTCTTCACGAGCAACGACCATTGTTTTAGCATTATCCCTAAGAGTGTTTATTATTAATAAATCTCTAAAGTATTCAATCAAGTCCTTGCTTAGTACAAGTGGGCTTTTGCCAGTAGACAATACTTTGTCTAATTGCTTTAAACTATCACCCAAGTTCTCAGTTAGTATTGCGTTTGAAAGGTTAATAAGTTCTTGCTTTTCTGTGGCACCCAGTATGTCCATTGTGTCGCTGTAAGTCAAGTTTGTAGAGGAGTAGGAAATACACCTATCTGCTATGCTCAATGTGTCACGCACGCTGCCTTCGCCCGCTCTCGCTATTACTTCTAGAGCTTCACTTTCATAACCAATGTTTTCTTGCTTAAATACTTTAACTAATAGGTTTGTTAAATCTAATGTTGGAACTAGACCAAAATCAAACCTTAAGCATCTAGAAAGGATTGTTGCTGGTATTTTGTGAACTTCAGTTGTTGCTAAAATAAATACAGCGTATGAAGGTGGCTCTTCTAGTGTTTTGAGCAGTGCATTGAATGCACTAGGGGAGAGCATGTGCACCTCGTCAATAATGTATACTTTATACTTGCCGTTAACTGGCGGGTATTTGACCTTTTCTCTTAAATCTCTGATTTCGTCTACGCCATTATTTGATGCTGCATCTATTTCTAGAATGTCAATATTATTAGAGCTAAGAGCCTTGCAGGCGTTGCAGTTTCCACAAGGGGAGCTGTTAATAGGAGAAGAGCAGTTTATAGCCTTTGCAAAGATTTTTGCAGTTGAGGTTTTACCTGTTCCACGGCTTCCGCAGAATAAGTAGGCATGACCAATTTTGTCACTCGCAATCTGGTTTTTTAGTGTTTGAATTATGTGGTTTTGACCTATAACCTCGTCGAAGTTTTGTGGTCTGTACTTTCTATAAAGTGCTAAATACATATCTACTCCTTAATTTTGAGTTTTATTCTTTGGATTGTGTTTGTTATGCTACGGGGCTCTTTGCCTAACTTTACTGCAATTTCTGATGTTTTTAAGCCGTCTAAGTAAAGCCATAACACCTCGGTTTCAAAACTGCTTAGACCTTTAAGTGCTTTTTCAAGCATCTCGTCACGCTTTTCTTTTGAAATAAATATTTCCTCAGGGTCGACAGAAATCCCAAGCTCTGAAATCTCAAACTCGCAATGCTCGCCATTCATTTGAAGTATTGGGCTTGCATTATTGAGTATGCTGTTGCGTTTGGTATTAGAGGCTTTAATTGCATCAATTATATGCCTTTTAATGCTGGTAGCTGCATAGCTTCTAAAAATATCACTCTTATAGTCGCCGCGGCTTCTATCGTAATGCCTGTACGCTTCGAGTAGGCCTATCATGCCCTCTTGATAAAGGTCGTCAAAAGTACCGCCAACTAGATAGAACCTTCTACAAATAGAAGTAACCAGCTTGGTGTAGTTTTCAATAACCTCTTCAACAGATAAATCGTCTTTTTTTTCAGTCAATTCATTTACCTCTTTGTTTGTTGTTGGCGTGCAGCTTCATACATTAATATTCCTGCACTGACGCTTGCATTTAGCGAGTTGATTTTTCCTTGCATTGGAATGCTTACAACGCCGTCAGATATCTTTTTGGTAAGAGCACTAACACCATTACCTTCAGCACCAATAACCAATGCAATGTTGCCGGTTAAATCTGTTTTGTACATTGAAGTGCCGTCCATGTCCGCTGAGAATACGAAGATGTTTTGACCTTTTAATTTGTTGATAGCGTCGTTGATATTGTTGACCTTGCAAACATTAACATGGCTAGTTGCACCAGCAGAAGTTCTGATAACTGTTTCATTTACAAGTACAGAGTTGCGGGCTGGAAGGATGATAGCGGTTGCATTTACGCATTCAGCAGTCCTTATAATGCTGCCAAGATTGTGCGGGTCAGACAGTTTATCTAAAACTATGAACATCATTCTTTGGTCTTGATTTTGTGAATCACTAATAACTTGGTCAAGTTCGCTATAAACAAACTCAGTCACAACAGCGATAACGCCTTGATGATGACCAGTCTTGCTCATGCGGTCTAATGCTTGCTTGTTAAGTTGCTCAATTCTAGCACCTTTGTTTTTTGCAGCTTTGATAATTTCTTTAATAGCAAAATCGTTGCTTTCGGTTACGCAAATTTTTTCTATTGTTAAGTTTGAATTTAAAATTTCTTTTACAGGGTTTTTACCTTCTATAAACATTTAGTCCTCCGCGATAGTCAGATTTAAAATCTGGTCTAATCTTTCATTTTGATTTGTTAAATATAAGAAGCCGATAACTGCTTCTAGTGCTGTGGCATAGTTATAGTCTTGCACAGAATAGTTTTTTGCAGTGTGGGCTTTGTTTGCATTTCTTGCTCTACGGGCTATGTCTTTTTCATCGTCAGTTAAAATATGCTCGATTTTCTTGAAGGCATTGCTTTGAAACAGTGCATTGACTTTGTTCTTTGTTAACTGATTAAGCTTGTTAACTTTGTAGTTATAGCTTTGAACCATATTATTTCGCACAAAAAGTGTGTGAACTGCATCTCCAATAAAAGCGAGAACTAATGGTTGCATGTTCTTAATTTCTAAAGTTTTGTTAGTTTCCATTTTGCTCCCTTATATATAATAAATAAATTATAACAAATAATATAAAGCTTTGCAAGGTAAACCTCAATATTTGTGCAACCTGTGAAAAATAAAAATCTGCCATTAAAGAGAATGACAAAAGTTTCATAAGTTGATTTTGTGTTTCATACACTAATGATATGAAAAAGTCAAGAAAGTATATTTTTAGTTTACTTAAAAAGGGTCAGATAATTTTTTGTATGGTTGTAGCACTGCTTGTAATTTCGTCGTGCATTGCGGTGGATATTGGTACAGCCACTGCTAGTAATGGAAAAGAAAGCTTAGACTTTACCATTGTTATTGATGCGGGACACGGCGGCATTGACCCTGGCAGCATTGGTTACAAAACCAAGGTAAAAGAAAGCGTTATAAATTTGTCGGTTGCAAAAAAGCTCGAACAAAAGTTGTCCGAAATAGGGCTTAGAGTTATCATGACAAGGAAAGACGAAAACGGGCTTTATGGCTTGTCGACCACTAATTATAAAAAACGGGATATGCAAAAAAGGCGTGATATTATTGAAAAAGCACACCCTGACGTTGTTGTCAGTGTGCATATGAATAGCTATGTTCGGCACAATCTTAGGGGTGCTCAGGTGTTTTTTGATAAAACAAGCCCAGTGAGTGAACAGCTTGCACTTTTTATTCAAGACCAGTTTGCAAGCAAACTTGAAAAAAGCGATAAGGGTATTTCTGTTGGGGACTACTATATGCTAAAATGCACTAAAGCAGCTTCGGTTATTGCTGAGTGCGGATTTTTATCTAACGAAGAGGACGAAAAACTGCTTTTGAATGAGGCTTACCAAGATAAGATTGCTGAGTGTATCTTTGTTGGCATTGTTGGCTTTTTGAATTTGGAGTAAGCGTTAGCGAGATTGCTTGATTTTATATTCGGGATTGCAGAGGTCGGACACCCTTTTGTCCATAAAGGTGGCTATTTTAAATATTACTCCCATGCTGCAGTTATGCTTTGTCATTACTTTTAGGTATGTGTTTCTACATATCTTACAGCCTTTGCAAAATTCGCCTACTGTAAGTCTTCTTGTTTTTATAAACTTTGCAATGAGGTCAACATTGATTAAATGTGCCAAATTGTTTTTGTACATTGTGTTTTATCTCCTTTAACTAAGCATATTGTACGGTGCGTATTCGCACTAGTCAAGTATTTTATGCGAATAAGCACTACAATATTTGTTAAAGATAGATGTAGGTGTGTTTATGAAAATATTTTGTGAAAGGCTAAAAGAACTCAAGCAAGAGAAAAAGTTGTCTAATGAAAAATTGGCTAAAATTTTGAATGTAAGTAGTTCTACAATTTCTCGTTGGGAGAACGGAATAATAATCCCAAGCATTGAACATTTATACAACATTGCAAGATACTTCAGTGTGAGTGCAGATTATTTGCTTGGCTTAGAAGATTAATAAAAGTTAAAAAATTCGGCTACGTGGTCGAATTTTTTGTAACATTTATATTAAATACTCAATATTGCAGAGGTCTGCAATTTTTTTATGCATAAAAACAGCGATTTTAAAAATTGCACTAATCCTAAAGTTATTGCCACTAAGCATTCTAAAAATGTGCTTTGACTTATCTTACATTTCTCACAAAATTGTTTTTTAGTCAAATTATTGTCTTGTATAAACTGATAAATAACCTCAGCTTTTATAAGGCAACGAATATTTTGTTGTTTTGTCATATTTGGCTCCTTAGACTTTTAAAAACGTTTGTTTTTACACTATTATACAACAACATTTGTTGTTGGTCAATATTTTAACGACAAATGTTGTAATATGTGTATAGAGGTAGATATGTATACATTTGCAGAAAGGTTAAGAGAATTGCGACTAGAAAGAAATTTGAGCCAGGCAGAACTTGCGGCTGCTGTAGGCAATAAGATTACAAGTTCAGCTATTGGTTTATGGGAACTAAACAAAAGAGTACCGAATTTGGAAGCTGTAATTTTACTTGCTCAATTTTTTGGCGTAACGCTTGATTATTTGGCGGGGATAGAGGATTAAAGGAGAAAATTATGGATAAGATACAAAAAGTTTTTATTGCAGGCGGGACTGGATTTTTAGGGTATGCAGCTGCTGAGCTTTTTCTAGAGCGAGGGGTAAAGGTTGATTCAATCGCTTTAGCGGGCGAGTTTGACAGCCTAAGTTTTGTAGACAAGCGAATGGGTTTAGTTGTTGGAAACTTGTTTGAAATGAGTGATGAACAGCTTTATCAGTTATTTAAAGACAAAAACTATGATGCAATAGTATATGCTCTTGGTCCTGATGACAGGGTGACGCCAAAAGCACCAGCATATGAGTTTTTTTATGAAAGACTTGTTAATAAGTGTTACAATATTTTAAATGCTGCAAAAAAAGCAGGAGCAAAAAAGGCTGTCATACTTAGTTCGTACTTTGCTCATTTTGACAAGCTTTTAAGTGGAAAGCTAAGCAAAAAGCATGCATATATTAGAGCTAGAAGAGAGCAACAAAACAAGTGTTTTGGTTTGAGCGACGACAGATTTAAGGTTTGTGCGTTAGAGCTCCCATATATTTTTGGGGTGCAAGAGGGCAGAAAGCCTATTTGGAAAGACAGCTTCTTGTCTTACTTTGACGGCTTTAAGAGTGTCTACTTCCCAAGCGGTGGAGCAACTGCAATAATAGACAGAACTGGAGTTGCTGAAGCAATTTATGCTTGCACAATAAATGGAGAGGGAAAAACAGCTTACCCAATAGCAACAGACAATATTTCATACAAAGAGATGCTTAAATTAATGCTGTTAGGCTTAAACGATAATAGGAAAGTTGTAACTATCCCTGGGGCATTATGTGCACTTGGAACATACTCTATGTTAAAAAAGCATAAAAAAGAGGGCAAAGAATCAGGACTATATTATCCAAGTCTTATGAATGGTATATTGAACAAAGAGTTTACTATTGATGCTAAAAAGAGCATGGATGCACTAGGATTTGAGGCTCTTAACCTTACTGGGGGCAAGGACGCTAGGCAGTCTATAAAAGACACTATGAAAGCATTAGTTTAGGTATAGGCAATAAATAGTTGGATATACTTTTAGTAGCAAAAACTAAATGGAAAGCAGAATGGACGATAGTAATTTTTATCAAAGAGTATACGAATACGTAAAGTTAGTACCGCTTGGCAAAGTTACGACCTATGGGCAGATTGCGGCAGCGATTGGCAGACCAAAGGCTAGCAGAGTGGTGGGATATGCGTTGCATAAAAATCCGAACCCACAAGAGATACCTTGCCATAGGGTGGTTAACCGAGAGGGAAAGCTTACTGAAAGTTTTGCTTTTGGTGGAGCAAAAGAGCAAAAACGTAGACTTGAGGCCGAGGGGGTTGAGGTTAAGAAAAACCGAGTTGACCTCGACAGATATTTGTTTCATTTATGGTAATAAAAAAACCAAGCGTTAGCTTGGTTTTTCTTAATTCTTTTATTAATCTTTATATCTAGTTACTGCAAGGGCAAGAGCTCCAGGTCCGATATGGCAGGATACGCTTAGAGATAGTGGGTCAACACTTAGAATTTCTAATCCTTTAAACTCCGCTGTTACTTCTTCTTTAAACTTTTCAGCCATTTCGTAGTTATCAGTATGAGCAATGCAAAGACCCATTTTGCCTTTTTTGTTTAGGTCTGCAAATCTTTCAGCAAGGTCTTTTTTAACTGCAGAAATCATTTTTGTTTTTGCTTGGTTCATATTCATAACCTTAGCAAAAGAGTCTAACTTTTCGCCTTGGATTTGAAGCACTGGTTTGATGCTTAGAAGTGTTGCAATAGCAGCAGCTGCTGGTGTAACACGACCGCCTCTTTTTAGATATTTAAGAGTTTGAACAGTGATATAAATACTAGAATCCAATTTGGTAGTTTCTAAATATTCTTTAATTTCTTTAGCGGATTTTCCGTCTTCTGCAAGCTTTAAAGCCTCATAAACACTAGCTTTTTGAGTGACAGAAATACGTTGGTTATTAACGACTTCTACTTTGCCCTTGTATTCTTTTTCGTCTGCAAATCTAATCGCAGAAGAGCAAGACTCACTTAAGCCGCTACTCATAGGTATATAAACAATTTGCTCGTAATCTTTCAAGACTTTATTCCAAAGGTCAGTAACTTCGCCGAGTGATGGTTGAGATGTTGAAATTTTTACATCGCTTTTTAGTTTTTCATAAAATTCTTGTTGAGATAAGTTAATATCCTCGTAAAAATCTTCTCCGTCGATAATAAATGGCATTGGTAGAACGAACAAGTTATTCTTTGCTTCGCTTTGAGTGATGCCAGAGTTACTATCAGTTACAACGGCTACTTTATTTTTATTCATATTTTTCCTCTCTTAAAAAATGATATAATCAGAATACTGATTTTTTATATTATAAAAGAAATATGAGTTTTTTACAAATATATAATAGCCATATTTTAAATTTACTAAAAAAAGTACAAAAAAAAGAATGGCAATCGCCATTCTTTTTTTTAAGTTATCTCTTAGATTTTTTTGCTACTGGGATGAAAGATACAATGCTTGCTCCGATAGTTGCGATTAGACCTAAGATTGCACCAGCAGAATGTTTATACATTTCGCTAACCTTAACACCCAAAATTTCGAGATTTAGGAATGAACAGTAACAAATTAAGCTGATGATCATGCATAATAGTGAAGCTAAAACTAAAACTTTGCCGATTAAGCCAACATTTTTACCAAACATGCTTAGAGCAAGGCACACTATAGCTCCAACTGAAAGTATAACTGATACGAAGTGAAGCCAAGCTGCTCCGTTAAGTTTAGCTTTAGTGTCTTCATTTTCTTTCATGCCGTACAAAATAGTGTATTTTGTGAAAGCTTCAGTATCGCCTTTTTTAGTTGCTTCAGCGACTTTGTCTTTTGCACTTTCAGCACTTGTAAAGCAGATTTCCATTGATGAAAAGCTTGCTTTAGCCTCTTCTTTTTTTGTAGTAATCGCTGGGATAAAGAAAGTAATGATGTTAAGTAGGCAAAGGGCGATAGCTACAATACTTAAAATTGTTTTTAAGTTTGATTTTTTACTCATAAAATTCTCCTTTTAAATTTTTATTAATTTAATTATAAGAGTTTTAAAAAGATAATGCAAAAAAATAAATGCACTTTTTAAAAGTTTTTAATTTTTATTTTCAAGCAGTTTGCCAATCAGTTTTATTGATTGGTGCGGTTTTAGCACTATGTTTATTTGCGTAGCTGTGTAATCTATCAAATATATACAAAATTCGCCCGACTTTACTATTTTTTGCACAAAAGATAGCGTACTTTTTGCCTTTTCATTAACATTAGTATATATACTGACGAGTTCACAAGGCTTAAAAAGTTCTTTTGGTAAATCTGTTTGTTGCTTGTTAAAGCTAACAACCATTGCACTATAACTTGACGCTTTATTAGTTAGCATTGTTGCTTTTTTTAAAGCGAGATTAGAACCCATTAAAGCTTGGCTAACATAGTTAGAGTTTAAGTTAGCACCAGCGAGATAATATAAATTGTTGTAAAAGCCAATGTCGCTTGCTGTGATGCTTAAGTTATTTAAGTTTTTAGTATAGCCATTGTAGTTATCTATTAAAAAATCTAGCCCCAGATTTTTGTGGGCGTTTTTTATTTTGATGTAACAAGAAAATAGTTTTGCGTTTAGACTTGAACAAATTGCTTTCTCAATTTCGGCATTGTCCTTTTTTAATAGAACTAAGTTTTTGTGCTTGTTTGTGGCAATGTCACTTAAAATTATAACGACGTTGTCTTGTAGTTGCTCAAGTACTTTATCTTTATTAATCGAGGTAACCAGATAGCTTGCAGGTGCTCCATAGGCTAAAGCTAAGTCTGTTGGGGTAATATAAGTGCTATTCACATTTACTTTAGCTAATGCTAGTTTCAAAAGTTCAACATTACATTCTGCACTTTTTGCATGCAAGGTGGCAGTGTCACTGCTTTGTTTATCTAGTTGTTTATTGATTAATTTTAAAGTCGCAGAGATTTTAGGATTTGACGGAACAGAAACTATTATTTCAGCATGTTGCTCGGTCTTTGCTCTTTTAATTAGCTCAGCAATAGTTTTTATCTTGTTTGTATCTAAAAAACTTTTGTCATCAATTTTAAAAACTACACGCACTTGTCTTTCCTCCATATGTGGTAGTTTATGTTTGGCTGTTAAATTAGGTGTTTTTTTGATTGTCAACAGTTGCAAAAACACGCATAATTTGTTAATATCTAATTATCAAATACAAAGCGAGAGAGTTATGTCTAAATTTTCAAGATGTCATAATTGTACGGGCGAGCTGGTTTTTAAGCCGCAAACTGGTATGCTTGTTTGCCAAAGATGCAACAGCACTTTTGCTGTTAATGAAGATATTAAAAGACCAGTTATTAGGCAATACACACCAACGTATGTGCCTGAAGTTAATAAGGACTTAAAAACAGACTATATATGTACCGCATGTGGAGCTAAGATTGTTACGGGCAAAGAGGGCGAAGTTAAAAGGTGTTCGTCTTGTGGTAACACTGCCTTAAAAAAAGAAGAAAGCCCGACCTATATTCCAGATGGGATC
>CATKXA010000002.1 GCA_949840475.1 uncultured Thermoanaerobacterales bacterium
TAATAACAGTGCCAGCAGACCTTGCAATTACTGGCTTTATAACTCCAACAGCTAAGAACTTAAAAGTAAGAGCTGACGGAACTAGCGTAGTTGAATTTGAGTATTTAAGAGATACTTATTATCTAAACTTCAGCACACAAATGGGTGTTGCAAGTTATGATGTTACTGCTATAACTGGTAATGTAGAAAAGGTAAGTGGTGGCTTTAGAGTTGTTTATGGCTCTAAGGTAACATTATCTGCACAAAGCTCACGTGGTTTTGAAATTGCTGGCTTTGTAAGCACAGACTCTGGCAGTGAAGTTATGCTAGATACAACTTTTGAAGTTGAAAGCACTTTAAATATTTTGGTTAAAACATCAGCGAACACTTACACAATCGTGTACAATCCTGGTATTGGTAACCAAAGCTCAGCAATCAGCAATCTAACTATTAGATATAATGAGCAAAAAGAATTGTCTAACGGACAAGGCTTTGAGTATAGAGGATATAAGTTCCTTGGTTGGTCGTTTACTGAAAGAGGTAACTTAAGATACAAATCAGGAGCAAGTGTTCTTGGTTCAACAGTAGTAGCTGACGCATATAATGCTGGCGTTAGTGGTATTACTGAGGACTTTGACGACGCCGAGATTACTCTTTACGCAGTATGGAGCGTTAACTTCTATAACATTATTTATTCAAGCATCAATGCTCAAGATATTATTGAAAAGCATGAGTTCGGCACAACTCCAACATTGCAAGGCTCTGACCTATTTGCTCGTGCTGGGTATCATTATACAGAGTGGCAAGATGAGCTTGGCAACAAGTATGCTGTTGGTTCATTATTCACTATTGAGCAAAGCATTGTATTGACACCAGTTTGGGTGGCAAATACTTACATTGTTGAGTTCGACTCAAACAATGGCTCTGGCGACAAGAATAGACAAGAGTTTACTTACGGACTTGCTGCAAGCCTTAACTTAAATGAGTTTGTTAGAGCTGGTTACACTTTTGGTGGCTGGAGCTTTAACGGCAAGACTTATAGAGATGGCGAAGAGGTTATAAACCTTGTTGGCGAGAACGGAGGCGTTGCAACTCTTACTGCTATTTGGATTGCAAAAACTAACATTAAATACTCTATAAACCACATGGTACAAAATGGTTCAAATGACCCTGTAGTTTATGCAAACTCTTCATTCACTCTACAAGTGACTGAGGAAATGATTGGTGCTACTGGCACAATCTTGAATGCATTAGAAGTATCACAAATTTACAAAGACGGCATCGAGGGCTTTACTTATAGCCAAGAATATACTGCACGTTTTGGTAAAGTTACTGGCGAAGTATTGGCTGACGGCAGTGAAGTATTGTCATTATACTATACAAGAAATATTTATACTATTTCCTTTGTCGCTGAAGGTACAGAGCTTTCAAGCCTAAGTTACTACTATGGGGCAGAGCTTAGTGCTATTGAAAATACTATTTCTAAACCTGGTTATAGATTTGTTGGCTGGATAAACGGCGACGACACTTATCAAGCGGGTCAAAGCTTTATTGTTAGGGGTGAGATGCAGTTTGTTGCTAAGTTTGTTGAAGCAAACTTTGTCATAACTTTCAACAACTATGGCGGGCAAGGCGGAGTGAATAGAATTGAAGCTACTTATGGCGAAGCTATAAGCAACGTGGCTGTTCCAACGCTAAGCGGTTACAAATTCCTAGGTTACTTCACAGAAGTCGTAGACGGCGAAATGATTTTTGACGGCGAAGGTACTCCAGTTAAACAAACTTGGGACTTTACTTCTAACACAACCTTGCACGCTGTTTATGAAGCAAATACTTATACTATTAGCTTCAACACAAATGGTGGAACAAGCGTACAAGACGTAGAGGCTACTTTTGGCGAAGACCTAACAAGTGTTGCAGTTACAAGCAAAGAGGGCTATACCTTTGTTGGTTACTATCTAGGCGAAACTGAGTACTTTGATAACCAAGGTAATCCAACAGTTAGAAACGACAGCATCAAATGGGACGTTGCAAATGACGTTACATTAGTTGCAAGATTTGTTGCTAATACATACACCGTTATTTATAACGCAAACGCAGCGGCTAGTGAAATTACTGGCACAATGGAAAATTCAGAATTTACATATGATAAATCTGAAAGACTTTCAACAAACAAGTTTGTAAGAAAGGGTTATACTTTCCTTGGCTGGTCATTATCTAGTGACGGCGAGGTTGAATTTAGAAACGAGCAAAACGTTTCTACACTTTCAAGCGAACCTAACGGCGAGGTAACACTATATGCTGTTTGGGATGCAAACAAATATACTGTAATCTTCAGTGCGAATGGCGATGATGATGTTAAGCTTGGCACAACAAGCATGCAAGTTATATTTGGTCAAAGCATAGATATTCCAACAGTAGCAACCAAAGTAGGTTACGACTTTAAGGGATACTTTACTGAGCCAAACGGCAAAGGCATTCAATACTTCAATGAAAAAGGTCAAGCTCTTCGTCCTTGGGATATAGACGAAGACAATGTAACAATTTATGTATACTTTACTGGAAAACCAGTAGATTACACAATTATTACATACGTTCAAAGAATATACGACAAGACTGACTATATGCGTCTTTCAGACAAAGTTATTCAATCTGTTCCTAATGAAACGATAACTGTTAAACCTGAGGCTATAAGTGGTTTTGTTACTCCTAGCGAGCAAGAAATCTTTATTAAAGCAGACGGCACAACTGTTGTTGTATTTAGATATGAAAGAAAGTCTATCAACTTAACTATAGCACATGACGAAAATGTGTCTGTTGACTTTATTTGTGACGCTGCTGAAAATGTGGCTGACAATGTTTATGCTATATCATTTAAAGCAAACTTTGCACTAGTTGCAAATGTTGCAAGCGGATACAAATTCGTTGGTTGGTTCAATGACGCTAACGAGCTTGTTTCAGAGGATAGATACTATCAAGGTCAAATGGGTGCGGACGCTCTTACACTTCATGCAAGAGTTGAAGCTGATGAAACAGCAGCAAGTGATTACAAGGTTGCTGTTGAAGAAAAATCATTCCTAGCTGACGGCAAGACTAGCCGTGACGGTGGTGTGGTTAGTTTCAAAGATTATGACGGCACTGTTGTAACACTAACTGATATTTCAGGCAGTGTTACTGTTAACGCAGTAGCAAACAAGGGCTACACTTTTGTTGGTTGGTATAAAGACATTGCTTGCTCTGGTGCTCCTATCAGCGAGAGTGCAAGCTTTGAATACGATTTATCTGACTTAAGCGACGCAAACAATTACGTTACTCTATATGCTCGCTTTAACTCAAACAGCTATAGCGTTGAGTTTGTTACAAACGGCGGCATACTTGAAGGCAACGGCGGACTAGGCGTTACTTTCTACAGCGGTAAATATTATCAAATTAATAGTTACGTAACAAGCATACTAAAAGAGGGTTATATCTTCGAGGGCTGGTTATGTGACGATGGAAATATTTATCAACTAGGCGATGAGTTTGTTATATTTGCAGATAGCAATAACGCTACAATTAAATTACAAGCTCAGTTTACCGCTGTTGAGTACAAAGTTGTACTTAACACAAGAATATCAGGCGAAAACAAAACAATAGTTGTAACCTTTGATATGGACGCAGTGATTGTTCCAGGCTCTGAACTTTATAGACTTGGTTACAGCTTGCTTGGTTGGTCTTTAACTGCTGACGGCGTGCTTATTGAGAACTTTAAGGTGTCTGACACTTTAACTGGCAGACAATTTATCGAAGCTCTTGGCATTACTGATTTCTATACTCCAGCAACAATCTCTATTTACGCTATTTGGGAGCAAATGACTATCAATATTGTTCTAAGCGGCAACAATGCTGATGCTTGGGACAACCTTGGTTCATACACTCTTGAAGGCGACACTGCTAGAGGAACTGGCAAGTTTGGTCAAACTTATAACCAACTACCAACAGTAAGCAAAACTGGTTATACTTTTGTTGGTTGGTACACAGCTGAAACTTCAGGTACACTTGTTGATGAAGACAGCATTATATCTATTGATAATAACGACCAAGACACTATCAACTTGTACGCTCGCTTTACAGCTAACAAGTATGATTTAACAATAGATGTACAAACAAAAGTCAATGGCGTAGTTGTGACTAATGTTGTTGGTGGCTCTGTAACAGGAGCGGGTAGCATTGACTTTGGTCAAACTGCTATCATGAATGCAACAGCTAATACTGGCTTTAGATTTACTGGCTGGTATCTTGGCGGCGTACTAGTTTCTACTAAAAATCCTCATTCTAGTGAAGCTATGGGCGTTGACGGCTTAGCTTACACAGCAGTATTTGAAGCTAATACTTATGACCTAGCTGTTAGAGTATTCACTCAAATTGGAACAAAACTTGTTCAAGACAATATTGGCGGTAGTGTTGCTTTTGATAACAAACTTGTATTTGGAACAACAGGTACGCTAACAGCCACAGCTAATTCAGGCTTTACATTTGTTGGATACTATGTAGGCGAGGACACTACTGGTCAACTTTATAGTGAAGATGCTATTGCAAACACTGAGACAATGACTATTAGTGGTCTAACTTACTCAGCACTATTTAGAGCAAATGAATACAGCGTAACAGTTGTTGCGGGCGATAATGGTAATGCTATTATTGGAACTAGCGGAAACATGACAACAAACAAATACTTTGTTGTTGACCCAATTTCTCTAAACGCACAAAGAGTTACTGTTAAAGCCGAGGCAAACAAAGGTTACAGTTTTACTGGTTGGTACAGCGACAGTGAATATACAGCTTTAGTTTCTGACGCTAGTGAATACACCTTTGAAATGGGTGCGAGAAACGTAACACTTTATGCAAACTTTACTGTTAATAAATACAATTTAACACTTAATATTCAAACACAATACGGCTTAGTTACTGAAGACAGTGACAATGGTGGTAGAGTAGCAAGCTCTATTACTAGTGGCGAAGTTGAGTTTGGAAAAGTTGCAACAATCAATGCAACAGCTAACACTGGCTATACTTTTGTTGGTTGGTATAAGGGTGCAAACGTTCAAGATGGCGAAAAACTAGAAGACATTTCTGCTTCTATTGAAACTGAAGCTATGGGCGTTGAGGGACTTACTTACACAGCATTATTTAAAGCAATAACAAAAGAAGCTACTATCTATACATACACAGTAACTGGTTCAAACGAGCCAATCAAGGCGTTTATGAACCTTGACATCAATAGTGACTACAGTTTAGTAAGCTCACACATTGAGTCTAGCTCATATACTATAAATATTCCATACTCTAAGACTATCACAATGAAACCAGGCGTAAATACTGGCTTTACATTCATTGGTTGGTACAGGGGAGCAAGCATCAATGCAAGCAATCTTGTTGATTCTGTTCAAGAGGATAACACTTTAGTATCAGACGAACAAGGTTTAACTAGCCAAGTATATTCTGCATTATTTGAACGTAATGCTTATGAGATGAGCATAAGTTTAGCTGAGGGTGTAAACGAAATTACTTACACTATTGGCAACAATGCTTCTCAAACTATCAATAGTAATTCAGTAATCAATGTTTACTATGGCGAAGAAGTAACAATCATTGCAAAAACTAGTGCTGGTTACCATTTTGATAAGTACACTTCAAGTGTTGTTATCTCTGGTCTAAACACTTCAAGCACAGCAAGATTTATTTACATGATTGATAGTGATGTTACTATCACTGCTAACGCAACAAAAGATATCTACGATGTTGCTATACATGCAACGCCTGCAAATGGCGGTATGGTAAGTGGTGGTGGCAATGTTGAATTTGGTTCAAACTTTACTATTACAGTAACACCAAATGCTGGCTATCATGTTGAAGGCTTCTATAAAGATTCTTCATTAACTGAAAGAGTTAACCCTATTAGCGGTCAAACTACTTTCTACATGGAAGCTCTTGCAAATGACGGCGATACATATAACCTATATGTACACTTCGTTAAAAACACTTACAATTTAAGCACTGAAGTTTATACTGAAAACCAAGTAAGTGAGCTTGGTGGGAAAGTGACTGGCTCAAACGGCGAAATTGTTGACGGAACTAAGGTTTCTTTATCGGCTACTGCAAATGCCGGCTACCACTTCGTTGGTTTCTATACAAGCACTGAGTTCACAGATGCTGTTTCAAACGACTTGACATACAATTTCATTCTTGACTACAGTTTAGGTCTTGAAAATGGCGACACTTACACTATATACGCTCTATTTGAGGCAAACACTTACAATATTAGGGTAGATGCAAACGGCGGTATTTCTAACGCGGGCACAATAACTACTGCTAAAAACCTTAAATTTACTGACAGCTATACAACTCTTCCACAATCGGCATTTACTAAGACTGGTTACACATTAATCGGTTTTGCTTTGACTATGGATGGCGAAAAAGCTTACGATTTGCACACAGTTTATGCTGTGAGCAAGCTTGCTACTGATGCAAACATGACAGGAAGTAGCTCAGAAACTCAAACTATCACTTTGTATGCTATATACAGTGCAAATAGCTATGACTTTAACGTTGAAGTGTTCACTGATGTTGGTGGCGTAATCACACAGAATACTCTTGGTGGTAACGTTGACTTTGATGCACAAATTGCATTCAATGACACTACAACAATGACAGCAACAGTAAACAAAGGTTACACATTTGTTGGTTATTATCAAGACAGCAAGTTTGAAAGATTAATTAGTTCAAACTTAGTTGCTGAATCATTAGCTCTAACTAGCACTAATGGATTAACACACTATGCATTGTTTAGAGCAAACACTTACAATATCAATATTTCTGTTGAACCTTCAATAGATTTACCATATGAAATAATTGATAATAGCGGTAAGTATACATTTACTTTTGATAAAGATACTTACACGTTCACTGCTAAAATACCTACATCTGTTAGCTTGTCACTAAGCGTAGCAGACTTACTAGATTACAAATTTGAGGGCTGGTACCTTGAAAGCGAAAAACTAGAAGGCTCAGCGTCTGAGTTTACAACCCAAGAGATGACTGATGCGGGCTTAAACTATGTATTAAAATACACTGCTAAGTCATACTCAATCGTTTATAATAATATTTTGAACATTATTGGTGCAAACGACGAGGTTACAAACATTAACGATGTTGTTAATGGCGAAACAATCACTTCTACGCTTACTAGCGAGCAACTTCTATATGCACTTGACTCTAATGTATTTAGTGACTTTGCTGCTAATAAACACTTGACACTTCTTGGCTTTAAGGTTGAGAGAAATGCGTCAAACGTTTACTATTTGCCTAGTCAAGACAAACTTACTGCTGGCGAACTTGCAGATGCTGTAAATGTTAGAGGCGAGGACGGAGCTAAGATTAACCTTTACGCTGTTTGGGGCTCAAAAGAAACAACTGTGAGCGTACAAGCTGTAACAGACGGAGATGCATCACTTGATGGTGGAAAAGTTGAAATTACTGAGATTAATAACTCAGCAACTTCAGTTTCTACAAGCGTAACTCTTGCTATCTATACAATGAACGTTTCTACAAACACTGCAACTATCAATAACGTTACTGCAAAAGCAACAGTCAATGCTGGTTACATGTTTGAAGGCTTCAAAGCAGGGGGAACTTTACTTACAACAAGCACAACAGCTGTAATATATCTTGAAGCTAGAGATGCTCAAAGAGTTGACGCTTCATTTGTACTAGAAAGCTATAACTTAGCTTTTGTTGCTAAAACATTTAAAGACAACGCAAGTGAAGATACTCTTGGAAATATTGGCGGCGAAGTTGGTGCAAATACTTTAGGCAACCTAACTGGAGTATTTAACTACAATACAAGCATCAACCTTGTAACAAAAGTCAATGCTGGTTATCACTTCGTTGGCTGGTTTACAGATAGTGCATGCACAGTATCTGCTGATGTTACTGAGGCAGGAGTATATGTTGTTCCTGACCTTGGAGCTCAAGGCTCAAGCCATACTCTATATGCAAGATTTGAGGCTGACTTAATTGAAGTTAAATTTGAAGCAGAGGGTGCAACATTCACTAACATTACTGGCTTTACTGCTTACTCAAAAGACGGCAAGGTTGTGGGCTACAAAAAGTCTTACTACTATAACTCTAACCTAGACAGCTCATTACCAGTGCCAGCTATTCATGGATATGAATTTGTTGGATACTTTATTGGCGACACTATGGTTGAAGCTGGTAGCCAAGTTAAATTCACTGAGAACACTACACTTGTTGCTAAGTTTGTTATCAACGCATTCAATGTGAACCTTGTTAATAACTATGTTGGCATAAGCGGAAGCTTAACAACAGGCAATGAAGGTGGTAAGATTGAGATAACTGGTGGCGAAAGCATACTTGGTAAATACATTTTTGGCACTGATGTAACAATCACAGCAACAGCAAACACTGGATACAGCTTTGCTGGCTGGTACAGCGACAGCGAATGCAAACAAAGCATTTCAAGTAGCAATGAGCATACGTTCACAATGCCTTCAAACGATGTTACAATCTATGCTAAATTCACTGTTAATAGTTATGACTTAATTATCAATACAGTTTACCAAAATGCACTAAACGCAACTACTTTAAGTGAGCTAATGGCAGACACTAACGGCATAAGCGGAACAGTGACTGGTGCAGGTACTTATAAGTTCGGCGAAAAGGTTGCAATTAAAGCAACTGCTAACACTGCTAATGGTTATGTATTTGTTGGGCTTTATGAGGACATTGCGTGCACTAAAGAAGTAAGTCTAGACTTTACAAAAGGTGCAGGACAACAAACACTATATGCAAGGTTTGTTATAAGCCGTGTTAAAGTTGAAGTTAATAACGGATACAAGACTGCAACTAGTGCAAACACATTGAGCGAGGTTACCTTTGACCAAACTCATGGAAAAGCTTACTTTGATACATTGCTTTCAAGCGATAGCGTTATCAGTAATGATACAGTTACTAAGCAAACAAGCGGTTACATTTTATTTGGTCAATCAATCAGCATTAAAAACGAAGGTGCTACTGTTGAAAACGTACCTTATGTACTAAGTGGCATATTCACAAATGCAGATTTATCGACTGCAACTACAAACGAAATAGCAGATGCTAAAGCAAACCAAACAAGGTATGCATTGTTTGTTCCTACTAGTCACAATATTTCGTTAGACACTTACTATATTGCAGCAAATGGTGCTAATACGTTAAGTGAAAAACAACCTGGCGAAATTGGCGGAACAGCATCAGCTCTTGCTAAATCATACCATGGTCAAGTTGTAACACTTACAGCTACTGCTAAAACTGGTTATCACTTTGTTGGCTGGTATACAAGCGAAGATACAATGGTAGATAATAGCGAAAGTTACAGCGTAACAGCAACCGAAGCAATCAACTTATACGCATTGTTCTCACAAAATGAATACAATGTTAAATTGGTAAACAAATACCAAGCACCTGCAAGTAGTGTGGCTTTAGGCGAACTAACTGAGGGTAATGTTGCTGGCGAATTAACTGCAAACGTTAATTACAATGATGCTTTAGGTGTATACAATATTTACCATGGTCAAAAGCTAACAATTTCGGTTACTGAAAATGCTAACTATACATTTATTGGACTATTCTATGACGCAGATTGCCAAAGATCTATATCAGCTAATCAAACAGAAGCTGGACTAGAGCTTACTATTACTTCAAATAGAGATATCTATGGTAAGTTTGTAGCTAAAAAATACAATTTGAATTTGGTAGCAATGGCATTCAATGCGACTTCTCCAAGCGAGTTGTCTAGCACACCTGAAATTGGTGGCGGAACAGTAACTGGAGCAGGCAGCTATTACTTTGGTCAAGACGTAAGCTTATCTGCAATAGCTAGCGTTGACACTAAAGGCGTAGCAATGTATGTATTTGACGGATATTACAGCGATATTTCATTCGAAGAAAGCTACAAGCTATCAGCAGACGCTAACTTCAGCTATGAAATGGCAACAGAGGATACTACAATTTACGCTAAGTTTGTTCAAAAAGCTTATGACATAAATGCTATTATAATGTATCAAAAAGCCAACTCAAACAACACCTTATCAGGTCTTGTTATCGACGATAGTGGCGAGAGCGGAACTGTTTTAAACACTGGTAAAGTTTACTATGGAAGAACAGCTCAGCTTATTGGAGAAGCAAAAGAGGGTTACACTTTTGTTGGATTCTTCTCTGATAAAGATTGCTTAAATCAACTAACATCTTCTGATATTTTAGTTGATAATAACAAAACTGTATATGCTAAGTTCATTCAAGCAGAATACACTCTAAGCATTGTAAACAAACATGTTTCTGCGGCGTCTGAAACAACTTTGGCAGAGCTTGCAACAGGTAATGTTGGTGGCTCAGCATCAGGAGCTGGAAATGTTTACTATGGAGCATCAATCAGCTTGAATGCAAAACCTGCAGCTGGTTATAAGTTTGTTGGTTACTATACAAACAGCAACTGCACAGCTGAAAGCTTTGTATCTGACGATATCAACTTTGAAGCAAACGTTGAAAGCATATTCGGCGAGGTTCAAAGTGGACTTTCATATGTTCTATATGCTAAGTTTGAAATTACTGAGGTAACAATTACTCTAGACATTAGAACAAGAGATACCGCCTTAAGCGAAATCTCTACTGAAGCATTTGGCAACGCTGTTGGTATTGACGCTGTTATCGACAACGATATTAAACAAGTTGTTGACGGCAAGATTGTTAAAGGTACAATCTACTATGGTCAAAGAGCTACTATCCGTGCATATGCAAATAATGGTTATGTATTTAGCAGCTGGTATCAAAATTCTGAATGTACTCAAATTATCAATGTATCTTCAGGCAGATACACAGCAACAAGCGACGTAACTTTATATGCATTGTTCACTAGAGCTACTTATGACGTTACAACAGTTTCAATGACACAAGAAGCTAATAGTATCAATACTTTGGCTCCTGCTGAACAGAGCATTGTTGGTGGTACTGTTGGAACAAGCGGCAACTTGGTTGCAACATTCACTGAAAATGTTTACCATGGTGCTGATTATCAAGTTAATGCGTTTGTTAAAGACGGATATATCTTTAAGGGTTGGTATGAAGATAGCAACTTTACAAAGAGAGTTGATACAAACGAAAGCTATACTTTAGAAAACATTTCTAAAAACACAACACTTTATGCTCTATTTGTAAGACAAGCATATAGTGTAACTCTTGCTGTTAGAGGTGTTGGTGCAATAGACGCTGTAACACTAGCCGAACTTGCTGATAACATTGGTGGCTCTGCAAGAATTATCTCTCCAACAGCGAGATATAACGACCAAGAGGGTAACCAAGGTTACTTCCCTGGGTTTAAGATAACAATCAAAGCTACAGCTTTTGACGGCTACAACTTTGTCGGCTGGTTTACAGATAGTGAATGTGTAAACATTGCTTCAGTAACAGAAACATCAAATGCTGGCGAATATACATATAGTGTTCCTAAAAATGGTGCAACGCTTTACGCTAAGTTCCAAATCAATGCTTACAATATTACTATTACTAATATGTATAAAGAAGCAACAGGAGCTAGCACTCTTGGCGATGTCAAGACTGGTAATGTCGGTGGTTCGTTAAATGCAAACATTACACTTGACCATACAAACGGAGTTTACTCTGCAAGCGTATACTACGGACAAGAAGTAACTATCACACTTAACGCAAACGCTGGTTACCGCTTTATGGGCTGGTATAACAACTCTGACCTTACTGGCGATAAAGACCAAACCAACCCACGAGCTATAACTATTAATAATGACACTGAGCTATATGTATACTTCGAGCCTGCTGAATATAAAGTTACAGCACACGAAGCTTACCAAAACTCACTTACTGCGAACTCACTAAAAGCTGGCGTTGTTGGTGTTAATGGCGGAACAGTAAGCGGAGAAGGCAATGTTTATGCTGGTCTTGGACTAACATTAACTGCTGATGCAAACGAAGGTTACACTTTTGTTGGCTGGTACACCGACTTAGAGTTCACAAGTATCATTAATAGCGACGTAACAAGTGATGCAACATTCACTGTTAACGGCAACACTCTTGCAATCAATGGCATTAAAAACGATATCACTGTTTATGCTAGATTTATTCAATCTGCATACGACATCACTATTGTCAATAAATACATTGGTGCAAATGCTGACGGCAGCGATTATGACAGCATAAAAACTGATGAAAACAATCTAGACATTGGCGGAACAGGCATTGTCAACACTTCTAAGTTTAGCTTAAACTATGGAACAGGCGTAGTTGAGGGATACTTTAGTGGCTATAGCATCAATCTCGAAGCTACTGCTGCAACAGGTTATAGCTTTACTGGTTGGTACGATACTAGCGATTGCGACAATGCTCCACTTTCTACAAGTGCAACATTCGCAATTACTAAGTCAAATAGTGATCAAACTATTTATGCATTATTTACTATCAATAAATATACACTTTCAGTATCTGGTGTATATCAAAACGCAATTAGCAGTGTAGCCCTTGGCGACAAACGTCTAGGACTTAACGGCAACACAGTTACTGGCGAGGGTCAAGTATTCTATGGCTTTGGCAAAGATGTAACTGCAGCCGCAGCTACTGATGCTAACGGAAATGCGAAATATGTATTTGCTGGTTGGTTCAATAGTAGTGAATGCACAGGAGCTCCTATAAGCACTGACGCTAACTACAGCTTGACAGCAATCACAGAGAATACTACTATCTATGCTCTATTTGTGGCTTCAAGATATGAAGTATCTATTACTAACAAATATGTATCATCTACGTCAGCAAGTACGCTTGGAACACTTGAACTAGGCGACAATGGCGGAACTGCTACATTAACTACAGCTTTAGCAAGTGCTGATGCCGATAACTTTGAGGTATCAAGCAATGTATCTAGCGGTTATGTACTATACGGTTTTGCTCCAGAGTTTACAAAAACTCCTGCTAGCAAGTATGAGTTTGATAATTTCTATCAAGATGAACTTTGTCAAACAGCTTATGCACAAACAGGAGCAATCACTCACAATACTCACATCTATGCTAAGTTCGTTGAAGGCAAGTTTAAGTTTAACGTTAAGATTTACACTCAATCTTCAACTGGTGCAACAACACTAGGCGACAAAGTATTAAGTTCTCTTGGTGGAACTTACAGCTTAGGCGAGGTAAATGATTACTACGCTGGTTACGATATGTTAAAACTTGGTGCAGTTATAACTCCTGCTACTGGTTATGTGTTTGACGGCTACTACGATAGTGAAGAGTTTGATAACAAACTTACTGAGTACATTGTAAGCGACATTTCAAAAGAACATACAATTTACTTATTGTTTGTTCAAACCACTTATGAGATTAGTTTATCAACTAACTCTAAGATTGCAACAAGTAGCACTGAGGCATCAATGAGTGAGCTTGGCAACACAACTGGGGGTACTATCTTAATCAATGGCAGTGTATTTGATAAGACTGGTAACATTGTTACAGATATTACTAACGTTCATGGTGAAACTTACAGTGTTTACTATGGTCAAAATGTTAGAGTAACTGCAGTTAGCAAAGAAGGCTTTACATTTGTTGGTTGGTACAAAACTTCTAACTTCGCTGAAGATGATTTCATCACTTCAAGCGAGTCAATGAGAAGAGATATCAACGACCCTACTGCTTATGCATTATTTGAAACAGCTAAATACACAGTAGAAACTGTTGCAAATTACCAAACTGCAACATCTCCAACAGAGCTTGGAAACATCACTGCTGGTACTAATGGTGGTACACTTTCTGGCGACGGCTCATACTATATTGGCTTTGACGTAACTATTACTTACCAAGCAAAAGACAACTATACATTTGCTGGACTATATACTGATGCTGACTGCACAGCAGAAACAGAAGCAACAATTACTGGCACTGCAGGACAGTCAATCACTATCTATGGCTTATTCCAAACTAGCACATATAGAGTGACATTGCTTGCACCAGATGCTACTAGCGATGCTGCTGCTTGGGAAAATGTTGAGGGCTTTGTTACTGAAGGTACAAGTGCACATATTGATTTATATATCTACAGCAGTGGCGAAGTTGCTCTTCCAACCCCAATCAAAGAAAACTATACATTTGACGGTTGGTATCTAGCTAATGAGTCTGGAGAGTTGACAGGGGAAGCAATAACAAATGCTGTTACTCTAAACCCTAACAATTCTACGCTTCATGCTAAGTTTATTCCTAACTTAAGCATAAATGTTGTTGGCTTAACAAGAACAGCTCGTTCAATGTACTTAGATGTAATTGAAACTAAAGCGTTAGATAAAGCGACTGAAAAAGTTTATGTATCTAGCGAAGAGGACACTAACATAACTGCTAATGTTCCATACGGATACGATTTTGTTGGTTGGTATAGCTCAAGCGAAATCAATGATAACAACAAGATCTCTAGCGAGCCAACTATCACGATTGGCAACAATACTGTAGACGGAACCAACTTCTATGCTCTTTATAAACCACAATCTATTTGGGTTGCTCTTCAAAATTACGGACTAAGGAACAATGCTTATGTTCTAAGCACGGATGGTAGCACATTAGAAGATATTTGGATTGAAGGCGAACATTTTATGTCAGAAGTTCCAGAGCACATGCAATCAGAAATTTTATCTCAAGATGAAAGTGGTATGCTATTTAAAATGTTCTTTGATGCTGAATATACTGTACTAAATACATATGAGAATGGTTATATTGAATTCTATGGTTATAGACTAAACACTAAAGCAACTCCAACCATTAAAGAAGGTTCAACTGACTTCGAGGTTGACGGACTAATTGAAGGAAGTAAGCAAATCACTAAAGTGTTCTTTAGTGAAGACGAAGTAATTGAGTCTATTCAAATGATCGATCGTGGTATAAAAACCACAGTGGTATTTGATGCTAATGGTGTTGAGGGTGTAGCAATGCCAGAGCAAATAGATACTAGATATGGTGCTACACTAAATGTTACCCTAGGCTTTGGTGCTTACGATGCTCAATACTCTAAACATTTAGGCTTTAGCCAGACGGCTGGTGCAACGTCAGCAGCATATGCAAGAAGTTCTATTGAAGCAGGAGCTACTGTAACCATTAACTTATACAATGTAAGTATTTACGATGGCATCTTTACCCTATACGCTATTTGGGAGAAGTCGCCTGTTTGGGTTGTTGCAAGCAGTGCTGCTGGTGAAATTGCTCCAAGTGCATTCACTAGAGGTTATGCTACGCTTAATGACGCACTTAATGCTATTCAATCTACAACCGAAGTTGTTAGTGCAGTTATTACAATTTGTCAGGACGCTGCTCTTTCATCTGACGTTGTTATTTCTAAACCAGTAACAATCAAAGGTATGAACGAGAATATTACCTTAACAGCAAGTGGCTCATCAAGCATTACAATCAATGCTGACGCTACTATTAAAGGTTTAATAATTACTGGTTCTACAAACAATACTAGAGGCTTGTTTACTGTTGGTAATGCAGCGTTAACATTTGGTGGCAGCGATGTTATCACAAGAGTAATTGGCTTAAATGCAACAGGCAGTATCTTATACTCAGACAACACAAGTGGTACAATCAACGTTAATAATGTTACATTTGCAAACAACCAGACTGGAAGTGCTGGCACCTATGGTGCTATCGTCAACATTTCTGGTGGGGCACATGCAACTATTACTAATAGTAATGTTGAAAGTCATACAGCTAATGGCCTTGCAATGTTTAGTTCAAACGCAAGTACTCTAGTAATTGAGGGTACTGTAATTGGCTCAACATATTCAAGCCTAACTGCAACTGACGACAACTTCTTAGGCGTTGTTGTTAACACCAATGGTACTCTTACTATTACTGCTAAAGATGCTAATAAGTCACATATCAACTCTGGCGACTTACGTGCATACTATTCAACTGGTGCAAACGCTAAAGACAATATCGATTCAGATGTTGTATAAAATAAAAATCTAGACACTTAGCTGTCTAGATTTTTTATTTTTATTACCGAACTAAAGTGAAATAAAAATTCTTTACATTTTTTGCTCATAGTGCTAAACTAAAAGATATAAAAATCAGAATACGGGGCAATTATGAAAGAATATAACTTTACCGAAATTGAAGAAAAATGGAAAAAATACTGGGACAAAAACCAAACCTTTAAAACTGATGTTTGGGATTTTAGTAAGCCTAAGTTTTACGCACTAGATATGTTCCCATATCCATCAGGAGCAGGGCTTCACGTTGGGCACCCAGAGGGCTACACAGCGACTGATATTGTCAGCCGTATGAAACGTATGCAAGGCTACAATGTACTTCATCCAATGGGGTTTGACTCTTTTGGTCTACCCGCTGAGCAGTACGCTATTGAAACTGGAAACAATCCTAGTGGTTTTACTAATAAAAATATTGAGTATTTTACAAGCCAGCTAAAAAATATAGGTCTTTCTTTTGACTGGGACAAAGAGGTTCGTACGAGCGAACCAAACTTTTACAAGTGGACACAATGGATATTTAAACAGCTTTATAAAGACGGACTTGCAAGATACGAAGAAGTACCAGTTAACTGGTGCGAAGAGCTAGGCTGCGTGCTAGCAAACGATGAAGTTATTGACGGCAAGAGCGAGAGGGGCGGATACCCAGTAGTAAAAAAGAACATGAGCCAATGGGTTATTGATATGCCTAAATATGCAGAAAAACTTATTAGCGGGCTAGACAAGGTAGATTGGCCAGAGTCAACCAAAGTTATGCAAAAAAACTGGATTGGTAAGTCTACTGGTGTTGAGGTCGACTTTAAAATACCTCAAGGTGGCGAGTTCTCAATATTTACAACATGTATTGAAACTATCTGCGGTATTACTTTCATGGTAATAGCTCCAGACAGTAAACTTGTTGACACTCTAAAGCCAAAGATTAAAAACTGGTCAGAGGTTGAAAAGTATAGAAGAGAAACTGCTAAAAAGTCAGACCTAGAGCGTACTGAGCTTAATAAGGGTAAGAGTGGTTTAAAGCTAGACGGCGTTACTGCCATCAACCCAATAAACGGCAAAGAAGTTCCTCTATTTTTAGGCGACTTTGTACTCGCTAGCTATGGTACAGGTGCTGTCATGGCAGTTCCAAGCCATGATGCACGTGACTATGAATATGCAAAAGTTCATAACATACCTATCATTGAGGTAATAGAAGGTGGAGATATCTCGAAAGCTGCATTTGAAAAGCAAGACTATTTAGGTAAAGGTTGTAAACTTATAAATAGTGGCGAGTTCAATGGTTTAACAGTTGAAGAGGCTAAAAAAGCAATAACTGCAAAGCTAGTTAAAATGGGCGTTGCAAGAGAAAAAGTTAACTATAGGTTAAGAGAATGGATATTTGCCCGTCAACGTTATTGGGGCGAACCTATACCTATTTTACATTTTGAAGACGGTACTACTAAAGCTGTTGAAGACAAAGATTTGCCTGTGGTATTGCCAGAGCTTGAAGACTATAAGCCAGCTAAAGACGGCTCTAGTCCACTTGCAAAAGCAGAGAATTGGGTAAATGTTAATATCAATGGCAAAAAGGCAAAACGTGAAACAAACACTATGCCAGGCAGTGCAGGCTCAAGCTGGTATTTTTTAAGATATATTGACCCACACAATGATAAGGAGTTTGCAAATTACGAGTTATTAAAACATTGGCTTCCAGTAGACTTATACGTAGGTGGTCCAGAGCATACGACAGGGCATTTGCTATATTCAAGAATGTGGAACAATTACTTGTTTGATAAAGGTCTAGTGCCAGTGAGCGAGCCGTTTAATAAGCTTGTGCATCCAGGCATGATTCTTGGTGGCAATGGCATTAAAATGGGTAAACGCTATCCTGAATATGTTGTTAACCCTAACGATGTTGTAAGAAAATATGGTGCAGATACTCTAAGACTTTATGAGATGTTTATGGGACCTTTGGAAGTATCTAAGCCTTGGTCAGATACTGGTGTTGGCGGAGCAAAGAGGTTCTTAGACAGAATTTGGCGTTGTTATCAAGAGAAACAAATCGTAGATACAAATAATAAAAATTTAGAAAAAATCTATCATCAGACTGTCAAAAAAGTAACTGAGGATTATGAGACATTAAACTTCAACACAGCAATTTCACAAATGATGATATTTATAAACGCACTTTCAAAAGAAGACGTATTCCCGCTTGAGTACGCTGAAGGTTTTGTAAAACTACTTTATCCAGTTTGTCCGTTTATAGGCGAAGAACTTTGGGCAAATCTTGGTCACAAAAACACTATAACTTACGAGCCATGGCCTAGCTATGACCAAAGTAAACTAGTAGAAGACACAGTTGACTTGCCAGTTCAAGTACTTGGAAAGGTAAGGGGAACTATTACTATTAGCAAGACTGCTAGCGAGCAAGAGGCTGTTAATAAAGCAAAAGAAAATGCTGACATAGCAAGGCATATTACATCAGACATCAAAAAAGTAATCTATGTTCCAGCAAGAATACTTAACATTATTGTTTAATATAATAGGGAGAGTATTATGAAAACAAATAAAAATCTTTCACTTGCGGCTTCAATTCTAGAGATTGTTGCAAGCGGAATAATGTTTTTGCTATTAATAATTAATATTGCAAAAATAATAAGCTTAAATAACTTTAGTGTAATTTACTTTTCGCTATTGCCTGTTGGAACGGCAGTGTTCTATATGGTTGACGGTATTTTATCTTTGAAGTATGCAAAGCTAGATGACAATAAGTTTGCAGCAGTCAAGTCAAACTTACTAACAGTTGGTATAATAATAATCGTGCTAACCGTTATCGGTTCGGGCAGTTTGTATATTGAAAGCGTGTTCGCTTTAAGCTTGGTTTCTGGAATATTTAAAATCGTTGCTTCAAATTTAAAGCCTAAACAAACAGTTAAAACTAATGAGCAAATAAGAACAACTAGTGAAAGTACTTTTGAATTATTGTTAAAAGTAGACAAACTCAAAAAAGAGGGGCTTATAACAGACGAGGAGTTTGCAGCCGCAAAAAAGCAAATCATAGAGAACCAAAAACTTGACAAATAGTTGTTAAAGGAATAATATTTAATTAATAAATCATTGGAGAAAAATATGGAAAAGACTAACAACGGGTATTATAAAGCAGTATCAATTCTCAGCTTTATCGTAGCTGCTTTAAGCTTGATTTCAACTGCATTTATGCTAATTATTGTATTTAGCGGAGCAGATGTAATAGACCAAATCATGCAAGCTTTAATAGAGCAATCTGGTGGCACAACTGCCGAGTGGGAAGCTATAGCTCAAATGATGTATACTTTTATTGTTCTAACTGCAGTGGTTGCTTTTGCTGAAACAATTATTTTGTTTATTCAAGGTGCAAAATTCAAAAAGTATTCTTATCAAACTGATGAAGAAGCAGCAAACAATTTTGGCAAATGTATTGCATGGGTTGTTGTTTCATTTATGTTCAGTGGGCTTCTTATCTTTGGTTTATCACTTGCTGGACTTCTAACTGTTCAACGTAAACAAAAAGAAAGATTTGCAAATGGCGATAAAACAATAAAGTCAAACGCTACTAGCTCAAACACTAACGTTTCTACTGTTAGCTTAGATGCTATGTATCATAGACTTAGCAAGCTTAAAGAGTTAAAAGATTCGGGTGCTATAAACGACGAAGAGTTTAATAAAATGCGTGCTGAAATCGTGGGCGATAACTTTAATAGCAAAGCTGTGGACGACAAAGAAGTTGATAGACTAAACAAAATTAACGAACGACTAACAAAGCTAAACGAGCTAAAAGCGTCAGGCGTTGTAACTGAGGAAGAATATAACACCTTACGTAATCAAATTTTGCAACAAGACAAATAGGAAATCTCTCGAAAGAGAGATTTTTTTAATATTTGGCTTATTTTTTAATTATATTGGTAAATTTAATCATAAAAATGTCTTAAAAATTGTACAACATTTTTTTAAAAGTGTTATAATTTATATAAGGACTAGTTTTTATGAAATGTTTATTCATTTATAATAAAGAGAGCGGTAAGGGCAAAATAGAAAAATATAAAGACTACATTTTGAAAAGCTTACAAAAAAAGTTTGGCGAAATTGAAGTCGTTTCCACCACTTATGCGGGGCATGCTACAGTGCTTGCAAGTAAAGCCAAAGAAAACTATGATTATCTGTTTGTTGCTGGCGGCGATGGCACATTGAACGAGGTGGTTAACGGCCTTGGTGGCAAGGTTCAAAAACCAATTATTGGCTATATTCCAACAGGAACGGTCAATGACGTCGCTCACTCTCTTAAAATTAGTAAAAACATAAAAAGAGCTGTTAAAACAATAGTAACTGGCGAGCCTTTTGCTCATGACATATTTAAAGTTAATGACAAATACGGAATATACGTTTGTTGTGCCGGCTTATTCACAAAATCTAGTTATACGGCTGAAAGGAATGTTAAAAAAGCCATAGGCAAATCGGCGTACTTTTTTAAAGGGGCAAGGGAGCTGTTTGATACAAAGCCGGTTGACATAGTTTTAAAATCAGGCGAACTAGAAGTAAAGCAGAGCGTTGCACTTATGCTAGTGCTAAACTCGAGGTATGTGGCTGGGTTTAGAGCCAATAAAGATGCGTCACTAAACGACGGGTTAGTAGATGTTGTGCTTGTGCCATGTAATGAAAATAAGATTAAAGCCAAGCCTATTTTTAAAATTGCTAAGCTTTTCACACTTGGTATCAATTATCTTGCTAAAAGAGGCGAGGTTATTCACTTTGCTTTGCCAAGCTTTACTCTAGAAACTAGCGAAGCAACATCTATAAATTTAGACGGCGAAAAGAGCGGTCAAGGCACTTTTGAGTTTACAATGATACAAAAGGCTGTTAAAATATTAGTTACAAAAGGTAAAAAATAATGGAAAAGGAAGTAAAACTTAGTCACATACTAAAACCGATATACTTTGTCGTGTTTGCCATTTTGCTTGAAATGGTCAATTTTTTGTGGCTTGGTTTTAAGGTCACTGGCAATGCACAAATGGCTCAGATTTTACCTAAGTACTTCTTTTTAGATTTTGGTGTTATTATGTTTTTTGCAGGCATTGTGTTCTTGTCTAAACGCTGGCTTGCAAATGTTGCAATGTACTTAATTGTTGCACTGCAAGCGTTTGTTAACATGGTTAATGCAACGCTTTACAAAGTTTTTGGCGATATCTTTAGCTTTGATATGATGAAACTTGGGCAAGAGGCAGTGTCTGCTTTTAAGTTTGAATTTTTAGACTTTGCGGCTATAATTGTCAATATTTTAATAATTGCTGCATTGATTACTTTGCAAGTAGTATTAGATAGAAAGCTCAAAAAGACTGTCACACTCAAAAGAATGAACAGGTTTGCACTTTTATTAGTAATGTTTTTTGCTTGCTGGCTAACAGCAGGTGTGAGCTACTTAACTCAAACACTTACTTTTTATGATACTGAAACCTCTGTAAAAGTTGCCGAGAGCGATAAGTATCTTTGGGACAATATGCACTTTAAGTTTGAAGCTTATAAAAAGTTCGGTACGTGGGGCTTTTATACAAAGAGTATCATGAACATGATACACAAAAAAGAAGATTACGACGAAAATAAAAGAAGCGACCTTTTGAAGAATTTAGACGTTTCAAAAGTCAAAGAAAACCCCGATGCTCTTTTATATGATGATAACTTAATTGTCATTATGCTTGAAAGCTTTGAGTGGTTTGCAATAGACCCATTCAATACTCCAACTTTGTGGGAAATTCGTACGCAAACTGGAGTGTCGCTTGAAAACTTCCATAGCAAGAACAAAACCAATGTTAGCGAAGGCATAGGCATAATGGGAAACATGCCAAAAGATACAAGCATGGTTTCTCTTGCAAGAAATGGCTACTTAAATACGCCATATACCTTGCCTAATTTGTTTAAAAGCAGAGATTATACAGCTAACTATTTCCATTCTTATCAAAAGACTTTCTATGATAGAAACATTGTCAATGCTGGTATGGGTTTTGAAAATGTTTACGGAATTGAAGACGCAGATATTGAAAATAAAAGCACTTCTTTTAACGATTGGAACCTTGAAACTGATTATGTTAAAGCCATGATAGAAAAACTCTGCCCAAAAGACCAAAAGTTTATGTCATTTTATACAACGGTTGCTACTCATGGAACTTATGACAGAACAAACGAGCGTTTCAAGGAACATTACCTTGAGTATGATGCAAATTTAGAAAACTATAAAGAGTGGCTTGAAAAAAACACTTCTTATGTTTATCCAAAGAATGAGGACCTCGAAAAGTACTATAGACAATATAAGTGTGCAGCAATGGATACTGACCGCATGGTTGAGTATTTGATTACTTATCTTCGCGATAATGGCATGCTTGAAAACACATCTATTGTGATGTATGCTGACCATAACTGCTATTACGAGGACATGTACTTTAATATCAAAGGCACCGATAAAACTGACTATTATGATATTTATAACTATAACGTTCCTTGCTTGATTTATTCAACCAAACTCGAGAATCAAATTGTGAATGACTTTACTAACACATACGATATTTATCCAACAATCTGCGAGTTGTTTGGCTTGCCATACAATAAAACTTTAACACAAGGCTACAATGTTTTTTCTGAAGACATAAAAGATACTGTTATGGTTTCACATATATCTGGTATTTTTAATGAGCATTTCTATACCCTAAATATTGTAGACATGCATGTATCAGGCAACGTAAGTCAAGACGATTTATTCTCCTTTAAACGCAATGCGTGTAGGTTTTATGAGAAGCAGGGGGATATTGAGTTAATCTACAAACACGGCCTCGCAGTTTAAAGCACAACCGCTGCGTCGTTACTGCCATGATAAGCCACACAGTCATTTATAAAAATAAACTCCTGCGTGACTTATCAAGGCGAGCCTAGCATCGCCAGCACTTTAAACCGCGAGGAGTATAGTACTTTGGCATGCGTCAATTCACCTAGCGAGCCTAGCCCTTGAAGCAATTTAGCTCGCCAAACATAGTAATAAACTTTTCGTGACTTATCAAGGCGAGCCTAGCCCTTGAAGCAATTTAGCCCACCAAACGAAGGAATGAACTTATGCGAAAAGTTCGTTTTGAGCCTAGTGCTAAAAGAAGTTTGGGCTTTTAAAAAAGTAAAAGCAAATGTAAACTTTTAAAGTTTAAATTTTAAATTTGTATAGCTCCTTATAAAGGGGCTTTTTTTATTATATATTTTGTATTAACGATTAAGTTTAATGGGCTTGACAATAAGTCGTTTTAATTTTATACTTTTATAATAAAGTATAAAAGAGTTTAGGGGTTTAAAATGGCTACTAAAAACAAAAGAGAAACAAATGAAAATGCAAGAGTTTTACCAAATAACCTTGAAGCAGAGCAAGCGGTACTTTGCTGTTTAATGACGGATAATGAAGCTGCCATTAATATTGTTGCAAAACTTGAACCCGCAGATTTTTATTCAGAAGCACATAAAACTATTTTTGAAGCGGCTGTAAACCTATATAGAAAAAATAAACCTATTGATATAGTACTACTTACTGATGAGCTTGAAACAAAAGACCAACTAGCAAATGTTGGTGGTGTTTCCTACCTTACAAGCCTAACAAACACATTGCCAAGCTCTGCTTACTACCAAAGCTATGTGGATATTGTTAAGAAAAATTCAGTGCTTCGTCAACTTATTGAAGCATCTAGCAGAATTATCCAAAACGCATATAGTTCAGACAGTGATGATGCGTTGGGCTTTGCTGAAAAAGCTATTTTTGAGATAGCTGAAAAGGGTCAGGTGTCAGCACTTGAAAGTTTGGCTGAAAGCTTAACTGAAGTTATGGAAAAATTTGAAGATATCCATAAAGACGGCGGGAATGTCAAAGGCGTTCCAACTGGATTTTATCAACTTGACCGCATGACAAACGGACTACAAAAGTCTGACCTTATACTAATTGCAGCACGTCCGTCAGTAGGTAAAACCTCACTTGCAATGAACATTGTTACAAATGCAGCACTCGAAGGCAATGCAAAGTGTGCTGTATTCTCTCTTGAAATGAGCAAAGACCAGCTCGCACAAAGAATGCTATGCTCTGTTGCAAATGTTGATATGACGAAAGCCCTTCATAGCGAACTAACTGAAGCTGATTGGTCAAAGCTTTGGAAAGCACACCAAAAGTTATCTAATTGTAAAATCTATGTTGACGATTCTTCGCTAAATCGTCCGTCGCAGATTTTATCAAAATGCAGAAAGTTAAAGCGTGAGCGTGGACTTGACCTTATAATGATTGACTACTTGCAACTTATGAGTGGCGACACAAAGAGCGACAATCGTCAAGGCGAAATTAGTGAAATTTCAAGAAAGATGAAAATTTTGGCAAAAGAAATCAATGTTCCAGTTATTGTGCTTTCACAAATGTCACGTGCTGTTGAACAAAGAACTAATAAATTGCCAGTACTATCCGACCTTAGAGAGTCTGGTGCGATCGAGCAAGACGCGGATATTGTTATGTTTATCCATCGTCCAGACCTTCCAAATGCAGGAAGTGAAGACAAAGAAAGACCAAAGGATTATCAAGTTCAGCTAATTTTAGCAAAACACAGAAATGGTGAGCTAGGTTCAATTCCTCTTGGCTGGGTTGGAAGTCGTGTTAGCTTTGTCAACCTAACAAAAGATGCTAATGAAAAGAGTATAATCGATGCGTACGAGAACATGCACGCACCAAAAGAGATTTCTGAAGCAAAAGATATTGCAGATATAGACGATATCTTTGATTAAAAATAGGAGAAACAATGAAAAAAGCAACGCCAATCGAGGCTACAAACTTTATAGAACAAGAAATAAATAAAGATATTCTAGCAGGAAAAATAAACGGTGGAATCCAAACCCGCCACCCACCAGAGCCAAGTGGATACTTGCATATTGGTCACGCCAGAAACATTTATATAAATTATGGCACAGCACTTAAATATGGTGGTGTGTGCAATCTTAGATATGATGATACAAACCCGCTCAAAGAGAAGCAGGAGTTTGTTGATGCGTTGCAAGAAGACGTATTGTGGCTAGGATATAAATGGGATAACATTTATTATGCAACAGATTATTTTCAGCAAAATTATGAGATTGCTGTTAAGCTAATTAAAGAGGGCAAGGCATATGTGTGCGACTTGTCTCCCGAAGAGCTTTCAGCATATAGAGGTACATTAACAGAGCCTGGCAAAAATAGTCCTTATCGTGATCGCTCAATCGAAGAGAATCTTGATTTATTTGAACGCATGAAAAACGGCGAGTTCGAAATGGGCGAAAGATGTTTAAGAGCCAAGATTGACATGGCGTCACCTAATATGAATATGCGTGACCCTGTTATATATCGAATTCAATATCTTGACCACCAAAGAATAGGCAGAAGCTGGAATATATATCCTTCTTACGATTTTTCGCATCCACTTGATGACTGCATAGAAGGCGTAACCCATTCAATATGTGGTCTTGAGTTTGAAGACCATAGGCCACTTTACAATTGGGTTGTGGAAAACAGTGGACTTAAAAATCATTCACGTCAAATTGAATATTCAAATCTACTTATTAGAGGAGAATTGTCAGGAAAGCGTAATATTAAAAAGCTAGTCGAAGAGGGTGTTGTTTGTGGTTGGGATGACCCAAGGCTTATGACGCTCAGGGGCTTAAGAAGACGCGGTGTCTTGCCAGAAAGTTTGATAGATTTTGTCAAGGCTGCGGGCTTTGCAAAGACTACTACTATTTGCGAAAGAAGCATGCTTGACTACTTTATTAGAAACACGTTAAATGAAAAGTCAAAAAGGGTTATGGCTATTTTAAAACCAGTTAAGTTAACCATTACAAACTATGAGGGCGATGGCGAGTCTATCGAACTTGTTAACTATCCACAAAACGAACAATCATCTAAGCGTAATTATGTGTTTGGTAAAAACCTCTATGTTGAAAGTACCGACTTTATGAAAGAGCCGGATAAAAAGTTCCATAGGCTTTATGTTGGAAATGAGGTTCGTTTGAGTGGTGCTTATATAATTAAGTGCACTGGTTTTGATGAAGACGCTGACGGTAATGTTGTAGAAATTTTTGCAGAGTATGATAAAGATACTAAGTCAGGAACTGAAGGTGCTAATCGTAAGGTTAAAGGAACTATTCACTGGCTCAATGCAGAGCATGCAAAACAATGTGAGGTAAGAACATACTCTAATTTGCTTGCTGACGAAAATGACGAGATTTCTAGTGAAAGAACTGAAATAGGCGATATTGTAATAAATCCACATTCAGTTGATATAAACAAGAATGCTTTTATTGAATCGAATGTAAATTATACTTTAGAAGAAAGATATCAATTTGTCCGTAATGGTTATTATGCGTTAGACAATGTTGATTCTAGCAAAAATCATTTGGTATTCAACCAGGTTGTAGGATTAAAAGGCAGTTATAAACCAGAAGGTAATTAATATTAATTGTGATAGGGTAAATAATTGTTGTATTTTTTATCTAGCGAATTTCTAGAGTTTAATATTCTATAAAATTATATTAAATCTGTCGGACTAAAGGAGTTAAAATGATTACAAGTAAACAGCTAAGAGAAGCTTGGCTAAACTTTTATAAAGAAAGAGGACATGAAGACATCGGGGCAGTGTCACTTATTGGCGACGGCTCAACTGGTGTTATGTTCAATGTTGCGGGCATGCAACCTTTGATGCCTTATCTCCTTGGTGCAAAGCATCCAAGTGGTAAAACAAGGCTTTGCAATGTGCAGGGTTGCGTAAGGACTGTTGATATTGAAGCAGTTGGCGATGAAAGTCATTTTACTTTTTTTGAGATGATGGGCAACTGGAGTTTGGGCGATTATTTCAAAGAAGAAAAAACCAAATGGACTTTTGATTTTTTAACAAAGGTTATTGGCTTTGATAAAAATAAGATCTGCTCAACAGTGTTTGCTGGTAACGATGCTGTGGCTCGTGACGACGAGGCTGTAAATTGCCTTATAAAAGCGGGTGTTAAAAAAGAAAATATATTTTATCTAAAAGACAACTGGTGGGAGCTTGAGGGTACTGTGAACACTCCATGCGGGCCAGATAACGAGTGGTTCTATCCTCGTCATGACAAGCCATGTAGTGACCATTGCGACGCTACTTGCGAATGTGGCAGATGGGTTGAAGTCGGTAATGATGTTTATATGCAGTATAAAAAGCTTGAGGGGGAAAAGTTTGAGCCTCTAAAGAACAAAAATGTTGACACTGGCTTTGGTTTTGAGAGATTGCTCATGTATGTTAATGGGCTTACAGATGGCTACACAACAGACCTTTTTGCAGGCGTTATTAACTACATGTCTAAAAAGCTTGGTGTAAGCTATGGCGACGACAAAGATATTACTAAATCCATGCGTGTTATTGCTGACCATATGCGTACAACTGTTATGCTTATTGGCGACATTAATGGAATATTGCCAAGCAATGTTGGTGCTGGTTATATTTTGCGTAGGATTATGCGTAGAGCAATCCGTCACGCCAAAAAGATTGGGCTTATTGGCGAGGATCTACTAAACATTTGTAGAATATATATTGAAGAAGTTTACAATGAGGCTTATCCATTGCTTGTTGAAAAGAAAGATTATATTTTATCTAGCATAACAGCAGAGTTTGATAAGTTTAGCAAAACCATAGAAACTGGGCTTAAAGAATTTGATAAACTTGTTAATGGTATTTATAGAAAACAAGAGTTTATGAAAAAGTCTAACCCTAACTATGTTGTAACTGATGAGGACAATACCATTAGCGGTAAAGCTGCTTTTAGGCTATATGAAACTTATGGTTTCCCTGTGGAAATGACAGAGGAACTTGCAAGCGAAAAAGGTTTAAGCGTTGATTTAAACGGCTACAAGCAGGCGGAAAAAGAGCATCAAGAGTTGGCTCGTGCCAATGCTCAAAATGCTAAGAGTGGTCTTGCGTCATCTGGCGAAATTGAAACTAAATACCATACAGCAACACATCTTTTGAATGCGGCACTTAAAAAGGTAGTTGGCGAAACTTCGCACCAAATGGGTTCAAACATAAATGCTGAGCGTCTTCGTTTTGACTTTGCTTGTGACCACAAACTTTCTGAGCAAGAAATTAAAAAGGTCGAAGAAATTGTTAATAACTGGATCAGCCAAGACTTAGTGGTTACAAAAGAAGAGATGACTAAGCAAAAAGCTGTGGAAATTGGTGCAGAACATCAGTTTATTGAAAGGTATCCAGACATTGTATCAGTTTTTACAATAGGTGATGCATCAAAAGAAATATGTACAGGCCCTCACGTTAAATCCACAAAGGAGCTTGGGGTGTTTAAGATTAAGAAGGAGGAGGCGTCGTCTGCCGGCGTCCGCCGAATAAAGGCTCAACTTCAACCTTAGAGCTATGTTAACTATAAAAATCCGAAATAATCATTTACGCAAGTAAACTCATGCTTCGGATTTTTTTGTTGCCTTGCTCTAAAGTCAAATTTGAGCCTTTATTACATTAAAACAGTGCTTCAAGCCTAGAGCGTTGTCAACTTCAAAAAAGCCAGACAGGGGAATATGTAAAGAATATAAAGGGTACCCAAAAGTAAACGGGGGTCCCTTTTATTTTTGGGAGAGGAGGAGTCGCATGAAAAAAGAGTGTAATTTTGCGAAAAGCAAAATGAGCGAAAATTAAATGCGAACTCGGACGATGCCCCGTGCCTGGATTTTTTATTGTTTCCTTGCTCTAAACTCAAATCACGGCTTTAATTAAAGGACTGACCAAATTTAATGGGTGATTTTGTCGAAAAACTATAAACTAAGGTCAGATTCTTTTAAGAATCTGCTTTTTTATAAAATTTATCTTAAATTGAGTTGACAATGGTGTTGATTTACTTTATTATGAACCTAATTATACTAGCAGACACATTAGTTGAGTGCTAATATAATAAATAATATTAGAGGTAAATTTATTGAAGTAAATTTTTGAATAGATTATATAAAAAGCAAAAATAACACCGAGATAAATTAGCCTCGGTGTTATTTTTGTTCAACTTGAAGATGAATTCTTTTGGCCTGAGAAACTATAAGAATTCAAAGGATGGAGTTGATAATGACTTAAATCATTATGATATAATTTTAATAAATTTATAAGTCATTGTCAACCCCTAGAATGCCGTTTTTCGGCGAAAAACGTATTTTCGTTTATATGGTAGGACAATGATTTTTATTTTCAAGTTGAAATATTAAAACAAGGAGAGTGATAACAAAACAAAAAACTTATTACAAAAGATAGAAAATAAAAATAAAAGAGGAGATAGTGAATGGATATTTTTAGAAGACACAAACCTTATGTGACTCCGAATGGCTATAAATATCATTATAACCCTAAAAGTCCTGATGCTAATTGTTACGGTTATGCTCCTGTACATAGAGATGTTGCACGCAAAGCACTCGGCAGAGATTTTAAGCCAAATGAAGTTGTGCATCATATTGATGGAAACAAGCTTAATAACAGAAAAAACAATTTAAAAGTCATGACTGATTCCGAGCACTACAAGCTTCATAACTTAAGACTTTGCAAAAGAAAGTCTTATTAAAGAGGGCTTAGACAAAAAACAATAAAGGAGAAATAAGGATGCGTAGAATAGTAATGTATGATTTAAATTATGCAGATAATGATGATTACACAGAATTGTATAATTTCTTGGATGAATTAAAAGCTAAAAAATTAACAGAGTCGTGTTATTTGGTTGATACTACTATTGAAATAAATACTTTTAAATCCAAGTTAGCTTCACTTACTAAAAAGGGTGACAATGTAAAAGTTATTTATTCAAGCAGTAAATACAATATCGACGTAACAAATGTTTTACATAATTAAAATAAAAGTTGGCGTTTGCCAACTTTTATTTATTGAGGAAATTATAAATTTTCTTCCAACACTACGAACTTTCCGACTAACGATATTTTTATATTATTTACTAGAAGTCTTTTATAAGTGGCTAATATAAGTCAGTATTGACAATAATGCTTTTATGGTTATAATTTTAGTTAGAAAACATTAGGGTGGTAAGATTATGGATAATATGGGTGTTGCGTTCGCGAACTTTATGAATTCTTTTAAAGATAAACAATTTGGCATCTTTAATACAATGAGCAAAGAACAAAAAGAACGTTTTGAAGTGTTGACCGCTTCACTTAGGAAGGAGATTGATTCAACATCTTTTTCGGTAGCCGAGGCTAAAAGTTTTGCTTGCAATGATATTGCAAACAACCTAACAAAAATACCAAATGAGTTACCATTTATATCAGAACTAGGCAGTGATGAACCATTTTGTTTTTTGGCACGTGTTGATACCAGTGCAAGCGGGGATTATGACCCTAGGCAATTAACCAAGCAATTAAAATCTAGAAAATTCTTATCATACACAGTTATTACCGAGAAAAATATATCACATTACCAAACCAAGCATCCTTTTATGCTTGCATATAACATGCCTGCTGAGGCAATCGTTCACGTTTTTCCAACAGACTCAGATACAAACATAAATGCGAGCAACGAAGATGAGGTAAGTGCATACCCAAGTTTGTGGTTAACGCTTGATGAACTTAATGAGTTTACTAATGATATACAGCTTTATAACCAAATAACCTGTAAAACAAAAGTTAATGGCGAGTACATTTTGCCAGCTGCTATTTTAGTTTTTAATGAAACTAATGATGCAGCAGAAGAAGCGGCAAAAAATTTAGGCTTGCCAGTTATTATAGCCCATCCACAAAAAGACGCTATAAATTACATTGGGGATAGTGTTTTTATAGATAGAGATAGGGAAGCCGCTAGTAAATATAATAGAATGGTTGAAGTTTTTAGAAGCAGGCTTGTAAGATGTTTTAAAACCAAAAATGAGAAAAGAATCTTTGATGCGTTTATGAAAAGTTTTGCTCAAGATCTTATGAATATGGTTATGGGATCTTAGTATAAAAAAAGGAGCAGACGCTCCTTTTTTTAAGCAAATAATTTTAAGTTCGATTATTGTTTTATTTGGAAACAAGATTTATAAGTAAGTCTATTATGTTGCTGATTTGTTTAAAGTCAAAAGCAATTTAGAGTGCAAGTAAACCGTTAATGGGTTTCCATGCATTCTAAATTATTAATAATACATTTTAGCTTTTCAAATATCGGGCCATTCATTGTATAGCCTTTGGGGTTGAGAGGGGAAGGATGATAAATGGGCAATAGAATGTATTTTTTATTATCAATGACAAAATCGATCGTTTTGCCAACGTAGTCAGCGTATCTTTTTATTTTTATGCCAAGCAGTGCCTGTGTTGGATTTTGACCCATTGTAAGTATAATATTACATGGAATATTTTTCAACTGCTCTAACAAAAACGGCATACAATTTTTCGAGCATTTTTCGAGGTTCTTTCTATCTTCGATAATACATTTACAACACTCGGTAAAATAAATATCTTTTATAGAATATCCTATGTTACTTAGGAGTTTTTCTAAAACTCTACCGCTTGCTTGCAATTTGCCTTTTGTGTTATAAAAAGCCCTTTTGGATTCTATCCATCCATCTTTTGCTGGGCTTTCGCCAATAACTATAAATGGAGTAGTTCCAATTTGAATATTTGGTTCAATTAGTTTGGGTAGCTCCCCGCACAATCTGCAGTTCGCTATAGATTCATTTAATGCCATAAATGTAGTTTTATCCTTATTTTATTGTGTATTTTACAAATTACGTCTTTGTATAATGCCGATCGAACGAAATTTGCCATTAGTGCACAGTTTAATCGCAATTTTTAAGCCTATAGGTTGTATTCATAAAAACATTGGTTAGTGCTAGTGAGCCATCAATGCAAGTAAATCCAAGTTCAATAAATTTGGTTTTTGTTGATGCCTTAAAGTTAAGGGACAGATTGAAAAACTCGCCTTGAATAAAGTTAATTGTTTTATCGCTAATGTCTAAGACTTGTGTTTTGCCTATTTGTGTTTTGTCCTTATCTAGTTGCTTTATATATAGCTTGGCATGAGAATTGATATCTAGAAGTTTTACACTTGCTTTAACGTAGTATTCATAGCCACTTATTATGTCGGTCACAATTTGTTTCGCAAAAGAATCAGTGGTTAAAAGCAAACCGCTTTTATTTTTACCAGCGGTCTTATTGATAGCTATGTTTTTAGAAAGCTCCCAAACTTTATCAATAGAATACTTTTCATAAAGTGGTGAGTTAGTAAAGCTAGCATCGGCAATCATATTTGCGACAGGTGGCAAAGGGAGGCTTTTGGTTGGAAAGGTTGAACTTTTAAAATTGGCTTTATCATAATTTACGTATGGCTGGTTTTCGTACGGCGTATAACTTATATAGTCTATTTGCATATAGTCTTCTTCAAAATCAGCATTTCCTGCCCAATTTCTTGGAAACCAGTTTCCTATAAAAATATTGCCTGCAACATATGGAACATGAGTGGATGAAGTATAAATCAATTTATTGTCTATATAATAATCAATTCTATTAGGAGAAGTATGCCATTCAAAGGCATATATATGCCAATCTCCATCTGCGTTATTAATTTTGGTCAATTTAGACACGTGTGTGCTATCTTTTTCTGTATGCCAGTTAGTAAACCAAACACTTTTAAAGTCTTGGTTAACGTTAAGTTCAATATCAATTTCTTGATTCAGCTCACTTTTTAAGTTGCCCATAAGGTCAAGGGAATCGCCGTACATAAAAGTCCAAAACGCAGTGCTTGTTCCAAAACGTGGAACCATTTTCATTTTCGTTTCAAATCTTCCTGGGCCGTATGCAAGTTTGCTTATGAGCGTGCCACCCTGGTAATTCTTTTGAGGGTCACTAAAATACTTGCCGTAGGATTTTATAGTGACAATACCATCTTTATTCCAAAGCACATTTTCTGGTCTTACACCATGATTAAAATCGGGACCCCATTTAAAATCGCCGACATTCCAAAGATTTGAAGAAAGGATTTTATTAGTAAAATCGTCAAAAAAAGCAAGAGGTGAGCTTTTGTTTAAGCCATAATCCCTGTTATATTTTGAGCTCTTAGCTGTAGATAAAGTAGATATTTTGTTTGCACAGTTTGTTTGCTTATTTGTCATTATTTCTCCTAAACGGTTGTATATATTGTTATTATAACAAATAGTAATTAGGAAGTCTATTAATAACAAAGCAGCAATGCCTCCGCATTGCTGCTTTGTTATTGGTTCAAAAAGCTTAAACTGCAATTAATGGAAATTACAAGCAATAAGATTAGCAAGAATGCGTGAAGCGTTATATAAAATTTTTGCAACATATATCATTAGATAAGCCCATCAAAAAAGATTTCATTAATTTTAATCTGAAATTTTATCATACTCTTCGCTGAACCCAAACCCTTATGTTTTTAGCTTCGTAAAAAGGCTTTATTTCATTCGTGCATTAAGCGGCATCAAAAATTTTCTACTTTTTATATTTTTAATAAGTTTTTAAACAAAAGAGAAAAAACTAAAAAAGTGGTAATGCAAAAAGTGCACTGCCACTATTTAAGTTCTAAGAGTATTTGTATTCATACTAAATTGCTTTACCTTTATTATATGCGGCAAGTAACTGCTTAGAAGATATATCGTTTGGCTCATCTGTGTTTTCGCCATAAACTATTCCTTTGATATTAACCAAGCCAAAGTCAGATAAGACGCGTTTAATGCTTTTCAATGAACTGTCTATAAAAGACGTGTCATTTTCGTAACAAGAGGCAATTAGGTATATGTCTTTTTTGCCAATAGAAGTGAAAAGGGGATAAAGTCTATCTAAAAAAACCTTTAATTGCCCGCTCATTTCTCCATAGTAAATAGGAGTGGCAAGGACTAAAACATCGGCGGCTTTTATAATAGGGTATATCTTGTTCATGTCATCATTTTGAGTACAGTTGCCAAAGTTATAGCAATCTCTGCAAGCCAAACAAAACTTAAGCTCAATATCTCTTAAGTTGATTCTTTCAACTTTATTGCGACTTTCAATAACACCTTTTTGAAAATAATCACATAATTTATCCGAATTACCTTTTCGCATACTAGATGATATTATAACGACGTTTTTCATTTGACCACCTCTAGCAAATATTATCACAACTCCCAAATAATTCAAAATAAAAAAACGTACCCATGAAAATTGGGGGGGGGTGTTTTTTACTTGTGGCTGAAAGTTTGATTGGCTAAATGTACTTCCTAAATTTGCAAGTAATTCACATTTTTACTAAATTTTGATGAATATTCAATTTCATATTTTGTGCTTGAACCAATGTATCCTTTTTTGTTTATAACAAGAATTTCATCAGGCATTTCTATTCTTTTAACAACAAATCTTTTAATATCTTAGCTTTAAAATTATCTATTTCATCATCGGCAAATAAAATACAGGCATTAGGCAATTTCCCATTGTAGAGTAAGTTTTTTCATTTCTTTAACAAAATCTTCTTTAAACTTTGCACTCCCACAAAGTGTATCTATTTTTTTTGTCTCTCTATAGATATTGACATATTGTTTTTTAGCCCCACGTATATTTTATTGTATCATTAACCGATTTGTTTTTAAAACCGAGAGTAGAAAATTTAAGCTTACATTGAGTTATCAGCATTTAATTTTCGTTGTTCTGTGACATATTCGTAGTGCTTAATAAAAATTTCTCTGTAATTAATATTGTCAAAAGTGAAGTCAAAACCATTAAGGTTATGAAAAAGACAAATTAGATGGTCAAGCAACAATGCACAAATATAGATAAAGTTGTCAATATAGTAACTAATTACCTTATCGCTTAATTGAGTAAAGGATAATGAATTATGTACAAAATTATTACAATACATTCTCCATGTTGCCAGTGAATCTATCTTTGCTTTCTTTATTATTATGTCTATTGAAAGATTGGTTTCACCTAAATTTTCTAACCATCCAAAATCACAAAAATTCATAAAGTTAGATTTTGTTTTGCTTTGTTTTTTTAATTTAAGAAATTCTTGTGTTGTCGATTTCCTATCTACAATTAAATTTAGTTTCATTTTTGCAAATTTATTATATTCATCTAGTATAAAAGAATTTTCTAATAAAACTTGCAAAGTGGAAACTTGTTCTATTAAAGACCTTAATAATGTTCCTGCTTGCGTATATGCATTAATATCTATTGCGTGACAAATCAATTCGATAGTTTTAAAATTGTCAAAAAACAATCGGTAATAAGTGTTGTTAGAGTTGCTTTCATCATTATCTATGTAATAAAAAATAGTATAAGGCATTTTTTTGCAAATCTCATTTAATATATTTTTAAGTTGTATATACATATTCTACCTCAAAATATTATAGCACAGTATTTATTATTTAGTTGCCACAATATCATGTGTAAATTTTAAACGGGCTATTAGTTTATAATACTTTATTGTTTGTATACTTTTTTGATAATGTAGCCAACAAACTTTTCGGCTTGATTTATGCCTGTAAGTTGCTCATTTATCTCAATTCCGCCGGCATTTGCATTTACTTCGCAGAGAAGAGGTTTGCCGTCTTCAGTGTTGAAAAAGTCAACCGCACAATGCTCTAATCCGAGTATTTTGGTAACTTTTATGGCAATTTGCTTTTGTTCTTGTGTGGCCTCAAATTTAATTGCACAACCGCCACTTGATACATTACTTATAAAGCTATTCGAATTTTTTCTCATAATAGAGAATATCACTTTGCCACCGACAACCATAACGCGAATGTCTATACCGGGATTATCATGAATAAACTCTTGATATAAATAAGCTTCTTGACCGATATTTTTAATAAAACTATCAAATTCATTTCTATTGTTTATAATCGTAACACCTTTTCCGCCGTAGCCAAAGGTTGGTTTTGCTACAAAAGGATAGCCTAAATAAGCTTCAACTTTATTTTTAAATTCTTCGCTTCGTTTATACTCCGCAAGATTTAATCCGTCAAAGTCAGTATTTCCTGATAAGGTTTTAGGAAGGGGAATGTTGTTTTCGGCAAGCTTAACAAAAGTCAAAAACTTATCATCAGAAGAACTCATTGCTTTGTAAGTGTTGAAACATAGTTTTCCTTGCTTTTCAAACAAAGTTGAGATATATTGATCCTTTACAAGCATTATGCAAAAATCAAATTCGTCGACATTTAGACTTGGTTTGCCGTTATCTATAGCAAGCACGTATTCGTCTATTTGTAATAAATCAAGCTTTATATTGTGTTTGGCAAAATATTCTGAGTAAATTTTATAAGCACATTCAGTTTGCCACTTTGTAAAACCAATAAGAAGGCCCTTTTTCATTTTAATCTCCTTTATTAAAAGTATATCATAATATAAAACATAATGTAAATCGAAATAAAAATACCTAAGCTAAACAAGGTGTAGCTTGGGTAAAGTTTAGAGGCAAAGCACTGTCGTATCCAACCAAATAGATATTTGTGTTGAGGAGTTAGGAATTATTCGGCTTTAATTATAGAATCAAAGGTTCTGTAAAAATCATTAAAATCAACAATTAATTCATTTATTGAAATTCCAATATCGTTATAATATGAATTTTTGTTGTTTTCGTATACAAAAATGCATGGTTCATTTATGCCAATTTTTAAAGTCATAGTATTAGCTACACAATGCTTAAACCCATTGGATATACTATTAATTTTATGCAAAAAATCTTTATGTTTTAGTAAATATTTAAAACCAACAAAATTGACCTTAAAAAGTTCTCCGATCATCTCAAATGGTCTATTTAACTTGCGTTTTGTATCGTAAAATAAGCAATCGCTAGAAATGCTAAGCAAGGAAATACAATCATCAATAACTTTTCTCAAGTGCATTATGAATTCTTCTTGTTCAAAATAATTATTAATTAATTTACGCTCCCACTCTTTATGTTTTAATAAAGATAAATATAAGTTTGATTTATCAATTTCTTTTTCATTAACAAGATATGCCCAGTTACTATACTGTTTTTCCAAAAGTTGATTTATGTACAGCATTCTATTAACAATGCTCATATGCTTTAAAATATAGCTAGTAAAAAAATTATACTTTGGTTGATTGTACTTATCTGGCAATTTAGAACAATTATATTCATTGTTAAATATATCAAATATGTTTATCTTTTTCATGTACTGATTATAACATATAGTTAATAACTTTACATCTAATTATTTAAAAAATACCCAAACTAAACTAGGTGTTTAGCTGGGGTAAAGTTTGGAGGAGTAAATGTAACATAAATCTATTTATCATAAACTATCTAAATACAATTGCAACGCTTTGCATTGATAAGGTAGCTTCAATAATTGTTTTGCTTCGTCTAATGTCACCCAAATGCTTTGGCAAAATTCCTCAGTTGGTGAATTTTTTGTACCTACCTCAATAATATAAAAATTAGCAAGAGACTCCATTG
>CATKXA010000003.1 GCA_949840475.1 uncultured Thermoanaerobacterales bacterium
AGCCCATAATGTTACCAAAGGTTTGAGCCCTTTGCAAAATATTTGTATTTGAAATGACCATTGCCCCGATAAAGTAAATTGCGAGTGTTAGCGAGCTCATTACAAAGTTCATCATTGGGCTCATTATACTCATTACTCTACTAGTGAAGATGCTGGTCTTAGTAAGCTCATCATTTGCTTTTTCAAATTTCTTTTCTTCAAACTTTTCTGCGTTATACGCTCTTACAACTCGAACGCCCTCAAGGTTTTCGCGAGTTACTTTATTGATGTTATCAGTTAGCGATTGCATTTTCTTGAACTTTGGCAGTGCCAAAACCACAGCAATGGCTATAGTGATAATCATGATTGCCACGGCAACAGCTGTTGCTATTGAGCATTGCCAGTTGACTGAGCTCATGTCGCTAATTGCCCAAACTGCCATGATTGGGGCTTTGATTAAGACTTGAAGACCCATTGCAAAAGCCATTTGAATTTGAGTAACGTCGTTGGTTGTTCTTGTTATTAAGCTTGCAGTTGAAAATCTGTTGATTTGTTCAAGCGAAAAGCTTTCTATCTTATTAAAGATATTAAAGCGTAATCTTTTAGAAAAGCTAGCAGCAATTCGCGAAACAAAAAAGCTTACAATAATCGTTGAAACCATGCTTGCAACCGAGCAAAGTAGCATGTAGCTACCTTTTTCCCAAATTGCACCAACCGTTACGCCATCAGTTTTTAAAAGCGTAGTTATTTCCATCATGTATTTGGGGAGTTTTAAATCCAGCCATACTTGAAGCACAATTAACCCAGCACACACTAGCATTACTGGTATATCTTTAAGTCTTATATTTTTAAATAGTTTTAGCATATCTCGTCCCTTTCTAGTAGATTATTCTCTAATTTTTTTAACACGTTTAAAAGCGTTTGTAATTCTTTGTCAGTCACATCTTTACTTATAACTGTGGCTAGTGCCTTTGCATTGCTATGCACATTGTTAATTTCGTTTAATGCGACGTCTGTGAGTTTTATATTTTTTAGGCGACTATCGCTTTGGTTTACGCTTCGAGTTATAAGCCCACTAAGCTCTAGCTTTTTCAAGCTTTCTGTTGCGGTTGACCTGCGGATAGAAAACTGGTTTTCTATATCTTTTTGGAACACCTCAATATTGTTAACCTCTTTCTCGTAAATATAGCCAAGTATCATGGACTGCGACCTCGATAGATTAAAGCCGTTATTTTTTAGTGCGTGTTGCCTTATAAACCTCGAGGCAAGGTTTGACAGCTTTTTAAGCTCGGTGCACACTTCCATTTTTAAACTATTCATCGTTTTCTCCCCAAAATAAAAGTTAGTTTGCTAACTTTATCACATTCAATAGTTTATGTCAATGAAATAAAAAATGTTTATATTATTATTGGTTTTAAAATAATTAATTAACTACATACTATTTAAGTAGGCTGGTTATTATTTGACGAAAAATTTATTATTAAGTATAATAATAGCTACTTGGGGGAGATATGAAAAAGTTTCAGTTCAAAGCAATATTATTTACTTTAGTGCTAGCAATAATTTTGCCTATTTTAAGTGTATTTGTACCAAATAATTTAGTAACGTATGCACAAAATGTAACAGACACTATAAAAAATGAGCACGTTATACGCAAAATTAGTGGTCAAATCAAAGGCAGAGTTAAAAACCAGCAAGACGCTTTGGCTGTTTTGAATAATTATAAGCAAGAACTTGGAAACAGTAATAACCAAACCCAATTTGTTTTTAAAGATGTTAAAGAAACGAATAAGCTTACAGTGTATAGATTTGACCAATACTTTGGCGAGTATCAAATCTATGGTGGGCAATTAAACGTTTCAGTTAATAGCGACTTTAAAGTTACGAGTATTATAGGTAAAGCTTACAAGAATATCAACTTTGATAACACACTTAAATATTCTATTACTGAAGCCCGCGAAAAAGTTTTATCTTACTATGCTGATGCAAGTATTGAAAACTTAAAGCCTGTTGTTATTATTGATGATAGTTTTAACGGCGAGATTTGCTACGCTTTTGAGGTTAACGCAAAAGAAGAGAACAAAGAAGTTTATGTGAGTGCAAAAACACTAGAGATTGTTAAAGCCATTCGCAAAAACTCCACAATGCGTGACTCGCTCCCAACAAGAGGCTACACGATAACTAACGAAGCAATGGCAGAGGTCAATCTCGAAGGCGAGGTTGTTTATATTAATATTGATAAGTATACCAGCAATATTACTGGTAACTCTTTTTATGTTTTAGGGGATAAAAGTCGTGACATATATGTAGTAAATGGCTACAACAAAGATGATTACACTTTTAAGTATTATGACAGCGAAAGTGGAATATTTAGCGACAAAGACGCTGTGCAAGCGTTTGATTATTTAATGAAGTGTTATGACTTTTACATGGACGAAACAAATTTTGGCGAGCAGATTGTAGGACTAACAAATCCATATGGTTCGCACATAACGTTATACGCTATAGTGCATTTTGATACCAATTACGAGAACGCGGCATTTTATTTGCCAAGACCAAGCTCAAATATAGCGTACTTTTTGTTTGGCGACGGTGATACGACCAAGTACACAGACAGTTTTGTTAGTGCGTTAGACGTTGTTGGTCACGAGTATCAGCACGCAATTACAGACAGCATTGTACCACTTGAGTATTTAAATGCGTCGGGTGCGTTATCTGAAGCTTTTTCAGATATCTTTGGTGCAGTTATTGAGGGCTACGAGCTTACTGACCCAAACTTTTGGAGAATGGGCGAGGACGTGTACTTAATTAATGGTCAGTACTTTAGAGATATGTCTAATCCAATGACAAAGGGCTGTACCTATAATTACAATGATTTGTATCCATATTGTAACAAAACTAATTGTAATCATGAAAGATGCGATAACGGCGGTGTTCACTACAACTGTACGCTCATGACTTATGCCACTTATATTATGTATAACCAAGACCAAGCTTTCTTTACTAAAAACAAGATATTAGAGCTTTGGTATCAAACTCTTTTAAAACTAACAACGACAGCGGACTTTGAAGACTTTGCAATAGCAATGCTTGCCTCGGCTGAGGAGCTTGGCTATTCAAACAAGCACATTCGCGATATTGAATTTTCATTTGCAAGCGTTGGGCTTCCAGGCTATACAGGTGTTGAAACATGGAATGGCAATTCTCTCACATACCTGCAAGGCAAAGGCACACTTAATAGTCCATTTGTAATTTCAAGTGTGGCAGACCTTGCATCAGTGGCTTACTATGTTAATAACAATGAAGAAGATGGTAAGTATCAAAACGCTAGATACACCCTAGCTGTTGATATTAATCTAAGCGACGTCAACTGGATAAGCATTGGTACAAGTGAATACCCTTTCAATGGAACATTCAATGGTGGCGGGCATACTATTTCTGGGCTTAATTTAACAGCAGACCAAAGTACAACTTTTGCGGGGCTATTTGGGGTTGCTGGCGAGAATGCGTATATTAGCGACATTAATATTGCTGCAAGTGCACCTTTTACAAGCCAGGCGGAATATGTTGGGGCTATTGCTGGTAAGCTTGAAGGAAGAATTACTAAGTGTAGTTCAGCTTTAAACATTATTGGTAAAAATGTTGGTGGGCTTGTTGGTATGATTATCAACAAAAGCGGCGACAACTTTGTTTCAGATTGTTATGTTACTGCGGACCTTGAGGGTAGCATTGCTGGCGGATTGGTTTGCGACTTTGTAACTTTAAAGAATTCTGCAACTAGCATGTATGTATCGGGAATAATTAGTTCAAGTTTTTCTACTGGCAATATTTCAGCGAACATTGCTTCTGGACTAGTTTCAAGGGCGAACGGGCTTAAGCTTATCAACTGTATTACGACTAGTAGTCTTAATTGCAGTCTTGGTGGTACGGCGGGTGCTTTTGTTGCTGAGCTATACTTTAATAACTTTATAGAAAATATTACTAGCACTTATACAGAAAACTTTATTCTTAGCTGTAAGTCAACGGCTACATTCACTGGAGAGCACAGCAAGGCAGGTAGAATAATTGGAGAGAACAAGGGTGATATTACTGAGGGTGTTATATACCTTGAAAACATTGTAACTAAAGCTTTTGAGGGTGTTGGTAACAGCTTTTCTTCGCTTGACCAAAGCAATATAAAATTAGAGAGAGTTAGAGAAAGTACAGATAATATTTTTGAGGGCGACTTTGACTTCGACAGCGAGTACTATTACACTAAAGCAAGTAACTTTTCAATAATAGAGGGAATATCCGGCTTTGACTTTACTGATACTTATCAAATAAATTCAAACGCTATGCCAAGTTACAAAAAAGCAGAGTATTGGCTAGATTTCGCTGCCAATAGATTTACTAAAGGCTACGGAACAAAAAGTTATCCGTACAAAATATCAACTGCTAATGAACTTGCATTGCTTGCAAATGTTATAAGCAGTTCCTCATACAATACGGCTTACTATGAGCTAACAAATGACATTGATTTATCAGGAAAGTTATGGCTTGGTATTGGCTTTAAAGTTTATGACTATGTAAACGGCAATGGCAGTTTGAGTCTATGTCAGTTCGCTGGGCATTTTAATGGAAATGGTCACACTATTTACAACATGACATCAAAAGGTGCGTTCATGCTTGGGCGTTACGCTGACCAAGAAAACTATACTCTTTATGAGTTTGCACCATCACTATTTAGCGTTACTTATAGTTTAAGCACGCAGCCGAGTATTGAAAATACAAGGCTTGAAAATGTCAATTTAATTGGCTCAAACGCTGCTGGTGTGGTGTCAGTAGCTTACGGAAGACTTACGCTTGATAATGTTTGTGTGGACGGCGGAAACATCTCTTCTCCAGGCTTTGCTGGTGGATTGGTTGCAAGATATTTAGGCGTAAATGATGCGTCGACTTATGTTGCGAATAATATTATAAACAGCTGCTCTGTAAATGCAAATGTTAGCGGCAATGTTGCAGGCGGAGCTGCAGGTTATGTTGCAAATGGTACTGATGCACAAGGCACACTTAAAATCAATAATTTTGTATTTAGGGGAAGCATTAAAGTTAGTGGCATAGACAAAGCTTCAACATACAGCCAGCAAAATGGTGCCGATTACTTTAAGGCAATTGGTGGAGGCGTTGTTGGCATAACTCTTATAAAGCAGCTTTGTATCACTAACAGTTTAGTTATTGCTGACGTTATATCTTACGGAAAAAATCCGTACATTGCTGGATTTGTTGGTTGTGTTGGCGTTGGGGATTCTCTAAAAGCAAACAGCATGAGCATTGACATCAAAGGCTGTAAGCATTTTGGCAATGTTAATTATATCTTTGATGAAGTACTTTGCAGTGGAGCTGTAATACTTGGTGGTAGTCATATTGAACTTGGTGCAAATGTAACTGTTAGTGTTGATGACAAAACATATACAAATAAAGCTATTAATGCGGTCAACAACAATAACGCAAATGCTACTATTAACTCTATGTTAAATGTCAGCTCATCTAAGCTTGGAGAAGAGGACTTTGATATTTATAACAGCGATTATTACAGCAACAATAAATATTTTGACAGCAGTAGCACATGGAGTGAACAAGATAAAGAGAGAATGTTCTATATAGTAAAGTTTGTGAACTACAACAATGAAGTGCTACAAACTGTTACTATAAAAAGTGGCGAAAGTGCTGTTTACGACGGGGAAGTTCCAACAAGGCAATCTACAGTAATGTATGATTATTCATTTAAAGGCTGGAGCGTAGACCTTGACGACATTAACTATAGCCAAAGCATATATGCCGAGTATGATGCCACCATTAGGTCATACACTGTAAATTATTATACAGAAAAGGGCGAGCTGATTGTTTCTAAAGTACTTGATTATGGAACGCTAATAAACAAAGAGGGCGTTAAAGCACCAGACAAAAAATCTAACTTTTTATTCAATTACGAATTTTTATATTTTGACAGTGCTAATATTTCGGTAGTAGGCGACATGAATGTTTATGCTGTATATAAACAATCACTAACGGGCTCAGCAATAGCAATAATATTCTTTGCAGTTATTATAGGCGTTGCTATTGTGGCAGTAACAATATCTAAGGTGTCTAATAAAAGGCAATAAAAAAAACTCACGTTAAGTGAGTTTTTTTATTGCTTCTTAGTTTAAAGAATCTTTAAAGCTTTTACCAAACTTAAGAGATGGAGCTTTGCAAGCTGCAACTTTAACTTTAGCACCAGTTGCTGGGTTTGTGCAAGTTCTTGCTGCTTTTTTCTTTGCTTCAAATGTACCAAAACCAACTAGAGCGATTTTGTCATTTTTAGCCATTGCTTTTTGAACTGTGCTTACGAATGCATCATAGAAAGCATTAGTATCTTTCATTGTTGCACCTGTTTCGTCAGCGATAGCTCTTAAAAATTCTGTTTTATTCATACCTTTAAGGCCTCCTTATTTGCTAGTTTTTTCTAGCTTTCATTATTGTCATTTTAACATATTTTAAACCTTTATCAAAATGATTTTTATTAAAAATGAGCCTTTTTTACTGATTTTTACGTAATATTGAGCTCATTTTATTTAAAATATCATGTCATATTTGCTGTAACAGGCAATAATTAAGCTAGCATATACTTTATTAAGGCAAGTAAATTGCCTTTAAGGAGTGCATAAAGTTTGTTAATAATTGATAAAAATTCCACTTATATTGACGATAGTGTAAAGCTTGGCACAAATGTAAAAATATACCCAAACAACGTAATTTGTGAGGGCAGTGTAATTGAAGACGGGGTAACACTGTACCCTGGGAACTACATAACTAACAGCACAATTAAAGCTGGTAGCGTTGTAACATGCTCGGTAATCGAAGACTCAGTTGTCGGGGAAAATTGCAAGGTCGGGCCGTTTGCACATTTAAGACCGGGAAGTAAAATATGCGAAAGGGCAAGAATTGGCAATTTCGTAGAAATAAAAAACAGCCAAATAGGCGAGGGGACAAAGGTCAGTCACTTAAGCTATGTCGGAGATGCTGAGGTTGGCAACGATGTTAATGTCGGATGCGGGGTAGTGTTTGTAAACTACAATGGCAGAACAAAGTCAAAAACTCAAGTCGGAAATGGAAGTTTTATAGGAAGCTCTGTTAATTTAATTGCTCCAGTTAAAATTGGGGACAAAGCATTCATTTGTGCTGGCACAACCGTTGATAAAGACGTTGAAAGCGGAGATTTTATCATTGGTCGTAGCAAAATGAATGTCAAAAAAGCCCGTGCTAAAAATTATTTAAAGGAGAACTAAAATGGCAGTCTTTTTTGGAACTGATGGTCTTAGAGGTATTGTAAGTGAAGATTTGACCTATGACATGGCTTTTAAATGCGGTAATAGCTTGAGCCAAATGCTTTTGGGCAAAGGCAGGGTTATTATTGCACGGGATACAAGAGTGTCGGGGTCATTTATTGAAAGTGCACTTGCCGCTGGTTTAATGGCTGGTGGTGTTGATGTGTACCTTGCTAAAGTTTTACCAACAGCGGGCCTAGCATATCTTACCAAAACCTTTAAGTTTGATTATGGCATTGTTATAACTGCAAGTCATAATCCAGCCGAGTACAATGGTATTAAGATATTGTCTTCTAATGGAGAAAAGCTACAGGACAAAGAAGAGGAAAAGGTTGAAAGAGGGTTCATAAAAACCAGGTTCAATCAATCTCTTGATGTGGGTAAAAGTTTTGATGCGAGCAATCTTCGCGAGAACTATATAGACTTTTTACTAGGCACTGCAGATACAAGTTTGGAGGGTTTAAAGATTGTTTTAGACTGCTCTAATGGCGCGAGCTATAAAATAGCACCGAGGGTTTTTAGACAGCTCGGGGCTAAGGTTTACACGACAGGCTGTAAAGGCGATGGGGAGAGAATAAACCATGGTTGTGGCTCGCTTCATCCTGAAAGGCTTGCAAGTCGAGTAGTAAAACTAGGTGCTGACTTAGGCTTTGCTTTTGACGGTGACGCTGATAGATTATTAGCGGTTGATAGTAAAGGACAAATAATAGACGGCGACCGCATAATTCTTGCACTTGCAAAAAGCTATAAAAAAGAGGGCGAGCTTTATGGCAACAGTGTTGTTGGAACAAGTCTTACCAATATGGGTATTGAAAAAGAGCTTGAAGACAATGGAATAAAGTTGTTTAGGGCAGACGTTGGCGACAAGTATGTCGCAAGCTTAATGAGCAAGCAAGGTAGTTTTTTAGGTGGAGAGCAGTCTGGGCATATAATAATTAAAAAGTTTTTAAACACTGGCGATGGCATACTATCAGCTGTTCAGCTAGCATGCAAACTTAAAAAAAGTGGATTAAAACTTTGCGACTTTTGTGCGGCAAAACTTTATCCACAGGTTATCAAAAATGTTGTTGTTAGTGACAAGTTAAGAACGCTTGGCTCAGAAACCTTGTCGCTTGCTATTTCTAATGCTCAGCAAGAGCTTGCAGGTCTTGGTAGAGTGCTCGTTAGAGCGTCGGGTACAGAACCTAAAATTAGGATTATGGTTGAGAGCGAAAAACTGTGGGTATCGCAAAATCTTGCGAATTATCTTTGTGAAGTTATAACAAGTATTGAGCAATCGGAGGCTGACTAATGTGCGGAATTGCTTGCGTCGCAGGTGACAGCAATAGTGCCAAATATTGTTATGAGGCACTGAGTCAGCTAGAATATAGAGGCTACGATTCTGCTGGTATTGCTGGTATTATAGAAAGAGAGATAGAAATTTTTAAAAAAGAGGGGCGAGTTAAAAATATTCAGAGTTTTGCTGACGAATTCAAAGCAGAGCTAGTAATATCTCACACTAGGTGGGCTACTCATGGCAAACCGAGTGACATCAATTCGCACCCGCATTTGTCAAATGATAAAAAGATAGCAATAGTCCACAACGGCATCATAGAAAACTATAAAGACATTAAAAAACATTGCCAAAGCCAAGGCGTAGTTTTTGCTTCAGATACAGACAGCGAATGTATCAGTCAGCTTATAAGCATTGAGCAAGGTAACATTTTAGAAAAAGTTAAAGCTGCTACAAGCATGCTCAAAGGGAGTTATGCTCTTGGGATATTAAGTCTAGAGGACAATGCAATCGTTGCATGTGCAAAAGAAAGCCCTCTATATATTGCTAAAACTACAAACGGAAATATGGTGGCAAGTGATGTCATTTGTTTTAATGGGATAGCTTCTGAATATTATGCAGTAAAGCAAAATGAATATGTACTCATAACAAAAGATGAAATAATAGTATACACAAAAGATTTTGAAAAAAAGAAAGTACAATATCTTAGTTTAGATAGTTTAAACATAAATGTAGACTTGGCTGGAAACAAGTACTATATGCTAAAGGAAATTAAAGAAATACCAAAGGTCATCAATAAAATTGCTAGTACTACAGAGCAAATAAATTCAAAGGTTTTGAAATTATTTGAGGGTAAAAAAACAATCAAGATTATTGGCTGTGGTACTGCTTATCACGCGTCAATGTATGGTGCAAAAGTTTTACAAGACGCATTAAGAGTGCCTTGTGATGCGTGTGTCGCGAGTGAATTTATTTATGCAAATAATATCATTGATAGCAAGACGCTTTGCATTTTTGTAAGCCAAAGTGGAGAAACTGCGGACACATTATCTGCACAAAAACTTTGCAAACAAAGCGGTGCTAAAACTTTAGCGATTACTAATGTTGAGTACAGTGCTCTTGCCAAAGTGTGTGACGAGTATCTATCAGTTTACGCTGGCAGAGAGATAGCTGTGGCGTCTACAAAAGCCTACATTGCACAGATACTTATATTTTATCTTTTAGCAAAAAAACTAAAGGGCGAAAGCTTTGATTTAAAGCCGCTTGAAAAGTCTGCAAAACAAATGATAAAAATCGATGAAGAATTGGTTAATTATGTAACAAAAGAAAACAAGATATTTTATCTTGGCAGACAGCTGGATTATGTGTCGGCACTAGAGGCAGCACTAAAGCTCAAAGAAATAACCTACAAAGGGGCAGAGGGCTATGCTGCGGGCGAACTGAAACATGGAACTATTGCTTTGATTGAAGACAATACCTTAGTTATAGTTTTTGCAACAGATGAAGCAATAATAGACAAAACGCTAAGTGGTTTGCAAGAGGTTAAAGCAAGGGGAGCCAAAATTGTTTTAGTGAGCTATAAAAAGTACAAAACTAAAGATGCGGATTATTTTATTGAAGTGCCAAAGCTTGATAAAGAACTGAGCTGCATACTTTCTATTTTGCCGCTTCAGCTTTTGGCTTTTAAAGTTTGTATCAAGCTAAATCTTAATCCAGATAAGCCAAGAAACTTAGCAAAAAGTGTTACAGTTGAATAAAAAAAAGACCAACTTAACGTTGGTCTTTTTTATTCTTCTTCGCCTGGTTGATAATGAGTTTTTTGTTCAATGGTTACATCATCTGTGTTTTCATCTATGGCTGCAAGTTTATCTTTAAGTCCTAAAGTAGCTTCATAGCCTTTAGGTGTTAAAGCTTGCATTATTATTGGATCTAAACCGGCAGATGTTTTTACCAAAAGAACTCTTGGGTCAACTTCGTTTCTAATAAAATAATAGTAGCCTGAATCGCCTTTTTTATATTTAAAAGAATCAAGTTTTTTTTGCATATTTGCGTCGTCAACTTGGATTTTTGGTTCACCGTCTACAATTCTAATAACCAAGTCTTGTTTTTTAGCTTCTTGCATAACTAGGTTTGCATAATTAATAAATTCTTGCTCAGTAATAGAAATAAAGTTCACATTACGTTGTAATTTACCCTTTAAACGAAGTGCTATATATACTAATTGATCTCTATACATTGATACGTTCATGGCATAGCTCCTTAAAGTTCTATTATTATATAACAGCTTTTACAGTTTGTCAATATCAAAGATTCATAATAAGTATAGTAATATCCGCAGGATTGACGCCGCTAATACGGCTCGCTTCGCCTACTGTTAATGGTTTAATCTCACTAAGTTTTTGCCTAGCTTCAAGTCTTAAGCCTTTCACACTATTATAGTCAAAATCTTTGTCTATCTTTTTTTCTTCTAGTTTCTTTTGACGCTCTATAAGTTGGGTCTGACGAGATAAGTAGCCTTGGTATTTGATTTCTATTAATGCTTCGTTCACTTCGGCATTAGTGAAGTTCTTTAACATTTTAAGTTTACGCTTAATGTCAAGAGGTTGAACATTGCTTCTTTTAACAAGACTTTCAATGCTTGACCCCATTGGTGCAGGAGCCTCGTTTACACTTATTAAAAATTCATCTATAGTTTTAGAAGGGGCAATATGTTTTTTTGCTAGCTCTTTTATTTTATTAATATTCTTTTGTTTCTTCTTAAATGCGTCGTACCTTTGATTTGTTACAAGACCAACGTTGTAGCCAATTTCAGTAAGTCTTAAATCTGCATTATCTTGACGAAGATAAAGTCTATACTCTGCACGACTTGTCATCATTCGATAGGGCTCGATAGTGCCTTTAACAACCAAATCGTCAATCAAAACGCCGATATATGAATTGTCACGCGTCAATATGAGCTGATCTTTATTTCTTAGCATCAAGCTTGCGTTTATGCCTGCAACCAAGCCCTGAGCGGCTGCTTCTTCATAACCGCTTGTTCCATTAATTTGGCCAGCAGAGAATAGTCCTTTGATTTGTTTTGACTCTAAAGTTGCCAAAATGTTGAGCGGGTTTATGCAGTCATACTCGATGGCATAACCGTATTTTAATATCTTGACGTTTTCAAGCCCTTCAATGCTTCTTGTCATTTGCTCTTGAACGTCTTTTGGCATGCTTGTGCTCATGCCTTGCAAATAAATTTCGCTTGTTCTAGTGCTTTCTGGCTCCAAGAATATTTGATGACGGTCTTTGTCACTAAACCTAACGATTTTGGTTTCAATAGAAGGGCAGTACCTTGGTCCAACACCTACTATGACACCGCTGTACATGGGTGCTTTGTCTAGGTTGTCTAAAATAATCTGTTTAGTCCTCTCTGTTGTGTAGCCTAAATAACAAACATGCGTGTTTTTGTTTTGACGCTTTGTCATAAATGAAAACGTCTGAATGTTTGTGTCGCCCTTTTGCACTGTGAACTTAGAGTAGTCTATGCTGTTCTTTTCAAGGCGAGGTGGGGTGCCTGTTTTAAATCGTCTTACTTCATAACCAAGCTTTTCTAGGTTTTGGCTTAAACCTTTTGCATTGATAAAGCCCGCAGGTCCATTGTCGCTTATTTCTTCGCCAATTATTGTTCTAGAGTTCAAATATACGCCAGTTGTTAAAACCACTGCTTTGCAAGCAATAGTTTTGTTTGATTTAAGCTTAACGCCGCAAACGGCGTTGCCTTCGGTTAAAACATCAACAACCTCGTCGTAAATAAGTGTTAAGTTTTCTTGACTTTTTAAGGTTTCTAGCATGCTGTCATGATAAGCGTGTTTGTCGACCTGAGCTCTTAGAGAGTGAACAGCAGGTCCTTTTCCAAGGTTGAGCATCCTCAGCTGGATAGTTGTTTTGTCGGCAGTTATGCCCATTTGTCCGCCAAGAGCGTCAATTTCGCAAACCAAATGACCCTTAGCTGTGCCTCCAATACTTGGATTGCATGCCAAAAAAGCCACTCCACGTTCTTCAAGAGTGATAAGTGCTGTTTTTTGATTTGTTCTTGCTAGTGCTAACGCTGCTTCACAGCCAGCGTGACCAGCTCCAACAACTACTGCATCAAATTTATCCATTGTATTGTCCTTATTGTAAATTTGGCGATTTTTTATCTAATTCATTTTGGGCATTAATGTCCATAATTGCTTGAACAACGTCATTGTCAACCTCAAGTCCGCTTGCACTAATTGCATTGCACTCAATAATATCAATCATGATGTTGTCGCCCATTTTTATTTCGCCTATATCTAAAACATAGTTTCTAGGGAAATCTTTATTTGCATTAGATTTAACAAATTCATTAGCAAACTCAACAACCCCCTTAGGGACTTTTGTTGAGTAATCCACATATGAACGGCTGAGAGATGCCACAATTCCATCGATTACAAAAGCTCTATATTCTTTGCAACTGCATTCATTCTCTTTATCAGCAACATTGTCATAAGCTTCAGAAATGTAGACTTCGTCGTCATGATTTAATGAGTATATTCTTGGTTTGCTGTAAAAGAATTGTTGACCTTCAAGTTCAATATGTCCAAAGCTTTGAAAAATAACATGGACATTAGACTTTTCTACCGTCTTTAAAAATATAGTGTTAAATTCCTGCCTATATTTTTCACAATTTTTCATAAAGTCGCCAAAGGTTGTAATGATAGCTTTTCTGTGCTTTGGTTGAATATATTTTGCCCAACGAGCGACTTTTTGTCTATCTTTAATAGACATTAGATTGTTTGCACCATTATTATCCAAGGCTTCTAAAAGTTCTCTTTCGTGAGGTAAAATTGCCTTGGGTAATATAGTTTTGCCTTTTACGCTTATGGCTTTACCATCAAAATAAAACTTTTTATCTTCACGATTAAATAATAGTAAAAGATTGTTTTTTATAGCCTTTTGCATTTGAGCGTAATCTGTTGTTTTAATCCAAACAGTATTCTCGTCATCGTCTACAACAATAGTGTAGTCAGTTTCAGATAGGGAGGGAACTGAGTAACATATATAATCTATTTTCATATTTACTTCCTTGTTATTTGCCTAGGCAGAACTTACTGAAGATTGCATCAATAACTTTTTCGTTTGAGGTGTTGCCAGTAAGGTCGCCAAGGGCATTGTAGGCTAAATTTATATCAATGGTAGCTAGGTCAAGAGTGTATGAATCAAGAGCATCAATAGCACTATTTATGTGTGCAAGTGCCTCGGATAACAGGTCGATATGTCTTTGGTTTGCAACTACTAAGCTATTTGATGCTTGGTTATGCTTTTTGAAAAATGAATATATTTTATCGACTAGAAGCTCAATATTGATTTTTTCTTTTGCTGAGATACGGATTGTGTTGTCAGTTATATCGTAATTACCAGTTTTGTCTGACTTGTTAATTATAGTGAGGTATGTTTTGTTTTTTAATAAATCTGCAACCTCTTGGTCCTCAGCTTCTGTTTGTTCGCTATCTTTAACAAACAACACTAAGTCTGCAGAGTTAATGATATTCTTTGCTTTGTCTACTCCAAGCTTTTCAACAGCGTCGCTTGTTTCGTGAATGCCTGCGGTGTCAAAAAAGTTAAATCTTAAGCCTTTATAAGTAATTGAGCCTTCAATAATATCTCTTGTTGTGCCAGCAATGTCTGTAACGATTGCTTTTTCGTCTTGAAGCATGGCGTTAAGTAAACTGCTTTTACCAACATTAGGTTTTCCTAATATTGCAACTGACACACCTTCTTTTATTATTTTGCCTGCACTGGCAGTGTCGAGTGCTGCCTTGATTTGGTTTGATATTTCTACAAGTCTTGCTTTTGCATTGGATTTAGTTATGTATTCGATTGTTTCTTCAGGATAGTCAAAAGAAACCTCAATTTCAGATAAAATGTCTACAAGCTCATCAAGGACTTTAAAGGCGAGCTTGCTTAGCTTTCCGCTGAGCAAATTGTATCCAGCACGAATTTCTGCTTCGCTTTGTGCATTTATCATATCCATCATGCCTTCGGCGTCAGAAAGTGCCATTTTGCCGTTTAAAAACGCACGTCTTGTAAATTCTCCAGGGCTTGCAAGCTTTGCTCCTTGTTTGACAAGTTCTGCAAGTATTCCTTTTGTTATAACAACACCGCCGTGACATTGGAACTCTACCATGTCTTCGCCAGTAAAGCTATTTGGTGCTTTAAATACTGCGCAAAGAGCTTGCTCGCTGAACTCAGAAGCAGTAAAAGTGCCAAGCATGAGCATTCTAGGTGTAAACGCAGAAGGAAGCATACCTTTTTTTGTCTTAAAAACATTGCTTGCGATTGAGATTGCGTTTTCGCCAGACATTCTAACAATAGAAATAGCCCCACTAGACAGTGGAGTAGAAATTGCTACGATTGTTTGTTTTGTATTGTTCATAACTTGCATTATAATATATCTTTTTTTAAAATACAATATATTTTTTATCTAAAATAAAAACCCCTAAGTTTTTTAACCTAGGGGACTAATATTAATCTATGTCTGTGCGGCTTTGTTTTGAATTGTTTTTTGAGCTTTCTGCTTTGCTTTTAAGTTTAACTACAATGTATCTGTTAGGTTCTTTGCCTTGGCTTTCAGTAGTTACTTTGTTATGCTCTGAAAGAGCCGCGTGGATAATTCTTCTCTCGTTTGCATTCATTGCTTCGAGTCTGATATCACTATTTTCGCGAACAGCTTTTGCTGCTGTGCGTTCTGCAAGAAGGACTAGTGCATTTTCACGCTTTGAGCGATAGTTATTGCTATCTAGCTCAATTTTCTTGTTGTTTTCACGAGTTTTATCTTTATTACAAATAGTATTGATTAAGTATTGAAAAGCATCAAGGCTTTCGCCGTGTCTTCCAATTAAAACGGCTGCATCTTTGCCAAGAATATCTACAACGAACTTGTCTTCTTGTTCTTCGACGGTTGTGTCTACATTAAGGTTACATTTTTCAAGTAGCTCATCAATGAAAGCTTTTATTTGTTGTTCGCTTTCGCTGCTGTCATTAAGCGACAACTTAACGCGTGCTTTATTAAACAGTCCAGCCTCTTCGATGATAGTGATTTTAACTTGATCTCTTGTTGTGCCTAATTTATATAGTCCAAGTTCTATTGCTTGGTCTACAGTTTTTGCTTGTGTTTCTATACTCTTCATAATTTTATCCCCTTACTATTTTTTGTTTTTCTTCATAGAACGAATAGTTTCTTTTTCTAAGTAGCTATAAACTTCTTCTTGTTTTTTCTTGTAACAAGCATCTACGATTAGACTTGTTAGAGTTGAAATTAAAATAGAAATTATTGAGCTTATAACAATATATATACCGAATGCTGATGACGAAGTTAGAACGAAAATTACCATTAGTGCTGGAAGTAATATCTTCATGAATTTCATAGCACCATTCGCTGGGTTGGCTTGGTCAACGTAATTGCTGATATTTTTGTTCTTTGGCTTAGAAAGTCTTTCAGTTATCCATTGAGATAAGAAAGAAGTTACGCCTGCAAGCACTGCTAAAATGAAGAAACCATTCCATCTATTAACTTCAGTATGTACAGAGTTTGTAACAACGTTATATAAGTCAACATTGATGTTCTTCACATAGTGTTGATACTCGTTATTCTTTGCACTGTTTGCCATATTTAAAAGGTCATTATATGAAGGCAATGGGCTTTTATAATTGTCTGCCACCCAGATGTTGGTAATCCATAGCCAGCTGTCTTTAACATCTTTCCACTTTTCGTTAGCGGCTTTGCTAGCAGCAGCTGAGGCTAAGTTTCCAGACTCACTGAGTAGGGAGGCAATGTTTTTATTGTTTTTAGTGTCTGCTTCGTCATACACAACATAAGTATTTTTTACAAAGGCTTGTTGTTCTTCAGTGAGTTTGCCTGTAAGGTTGTAAAAATTATCAAAGATGCCGTTTGTATGGGTTACCTGTTCATCGTCGCCTGTTTGGTCTTGGCCTTCAAACATTGCTTTAAAATTATCATACCCGCCAGGTTGAGTTGTTACTGAAGAGGTTTCTACATTATATACAAAAACATTTTCATACTCGTTGAACTTTGATATAAAGTCTTGTTTTACATTATCAATATTTTGAGTATAAGCAGTTGTGTATGCAGCTTCAAGCTCAGTATATTGATTGATTGCTTTATAGGCAGAAACTGTTCTAAGTGATGCGAAGATAGTGAAGAATACTACCATTGTTACTGCAAGATTTATTACCATTACGATGCATGAACCAAACATGTTGTAGCCCTCTTTTTTGTAAAGAGCGTTAGTTTGCATTTGAGCGGCAGTTCTATCATTGGCAAACTTTTTATTTATTCTTGCTATTTGTGGAGCAAGTTTTTGTTGCACGAGTGCTGTCTTTTTTGTTGAGAACTTAATAAGCAAGTCGAGTGGGGACAAACATACTTTAATTAGTAAGGTAAACAATATAATAACCCAACCATAGTTTACAATCCCGCTTTCAATCCAGTTTAAAATTATAGCCCATAGACCAGTTGGGGCACTCACATTAGCAACAGCGAGTAGGTTTATTACATTAGCCATTTATAATCTCCTTTTGGGTTGGTTTTAACAACGTCTAGTCCACCTTTTGTTAAAGGGTTGCATCTAAATACTCTTTTTGTGCTATAAATTAATCCTTTAAAAAATCCCCATTCTTTAAAGCATACAAGAGCATAAGTGCTACAAGTAGGTGTAAATCTGCAAGTATGGGGAATAAGAGGGGATATGCAAATTTTAAATAAATATACTAGACCTTGGAAAAAGTACTTTGGAATACTTATAATAAATATTAATACTTTTTTCATACAAATAGCTCCGCTTTTTTAAGGACATTTTGCAAATCATTGGCAACTTCTGGGAGTTTTTTGTTTAAAATAGTTTGTTTTGCTACAATAACTAAATTATAGTTAATTTTAAGCTTTGGAATAAAAATAGATATTGCTTCACGCAATAAACGGCGGGCACGATTTCTTTGTACTGCGTTGCCCACCTTTTTACTAACAGATATACCTATCTTTACATTTGCGTTTTTGCTTTTACTAAAAACGAGCAGTAAAAATCCACCATGACAAGATTTTCCTACTCTATAGACATAGTTAAATTGATATTTCTTTTTTAATCTATACTCTTTTTTTAGCATTACTTAAGCAGCTAGTTTTTTGCGACCTTTATTTCTTCTTCTAGCAAGAACTCTTTTTCCGCCTTTAGTAGCCATTCTAGCTCTAAAGCCATGAACTTTTTTACGGTGCGCTTTTTTAGGTTGGTAAGTTCTTTTCATTTTTTTACTCCAATAAATTTTTTATCTATGTTTTTTGCATAGTCTATTTATTATAAAAGTAAACAGAAAATTTGTCAACCTACGCGGGCAACTTTATACATATAAAAACGCAATAAAAAAGTTCCGAGCAATTAGCTGGAACTTTTTTTGCTTAATCATTGTAATATTTTATTAGACAACTGTTGATTGCAACCTTTTGTTTAGATAAGCTTATGCCGTAAACAAGAGCCATAACAGCTGAAACAAATAGCAAGATGCACATGTCTATAATAACCATTGACATTGTTGAGAAAACACTGTTTTTTGCTACTATAAGTTTAAAGGCACAAATTATTGTTTCAAGTATTGCACCAAAGCTTACAGAGTAACAGAAAGTTGAAAGTGCTGTAAAAGTTGGTGTGGCTTTTAGTACGTTATTGGTTTTTTGTGTGTTATAAAATACAGAGAGTGCTATTATATTGATTACGAATGCTAGAGCCAAATTAAATATTATTAGTGAAGCTAGGTGGCTGAATAAGCCAAAGAAATAATACACATTTGTGAATACGAAAAATCCAATGAAGAATACAATTTTGAACCACTCAGGGAACACAAGTTTGTTTTTGTGCTCTATTGCTAAAAAGCAGATATAAAGAGCTAGACATATTGCAACCAACACAAAAGCTACAATATAGTTGAAGTTGTTTTCTTTTAAAAAGTCTGCTGTAAACACATTAAACAATGCAAGCATCAATACGATGATGTGTACAACGCTTAAAGCAAGCACGGTGTAAAGTAGTATGTCGGAAAATTTAATTCTGTTTTTTACTTTTTTCATTATTTGCTCCCTTTTTAAGATACAATTCTAACAGGAAGAATCAAATACAAATAGTCGTCGCCAGAAGTTGAAGAAATTGTGCATGGGGCGATAGAAGAAGTGAAGTTAATATTTATAAACTCATCGTTAATTACTCTCATGCATTCGCTCATATATCTTGCGTTGAAGGCTATTGTGATATCTTTACCTGTGAGTGAAACTGTGATATTTTCGGTAACGTTACCAATGTCAGATGCACTTGACAATGTTAAAAGCTTATCACGAACATCGAACTTAACCAAGTTGTTTTTATCCATTTTTGCAAGCAAGCTTGCTCTTTCAAGACCGTACTCAAGTTGTTTTTTATTGACAACGATAGTGGTTGAAGTTGCTGATGGAATAACTTGTTTATAGTTGATGAACTCTCCGTCAAGAAGCCTAGTGATTACTCTTGTGTTATTTACATTAATAAGCAAGTAATTCTTTTGAACCTTGACCTCGATTTCGTCGTCGTCATTGCCTTCTAAAAGCTTAGAAATTTCGCTCAATGTTCTAGCTGGAACAATACAACTAAACTCTGCAGTTGTGCTTTTGATAGGTTTTTTAGCAAGGGCTAAACGATAACCATCAAGTGCAACAGCTGTGATTTGGTTGTTGGAAATTTCAAACAAGCAGCCTTTAAGAATAGGTCTTGCGTCGTCTATTGCAACAGAGAAGATTGTTTGGTTAATTAAATCTCTTAGGTCTTTGCGTTTAAGCACGATTGTTTCTGGGTTTACTAGGTCTTTAATCTCTGGGAATTCATCGGCGTTGTTGCCCTGCAAAAAGCCCTCAGAGTCTGTGTACTGAATTTTTAGAGCATTCTTGTCTGTTAAAGTTAGCTCAATTTGTTCGTTTGATAATTTTTTGATAAAGTCAGCAAAGAACTTACCAGGAACAACAACTTCGCCTGCGATTTTTACATCGGCAGGAATAGTTTTTTCAATAGAGATTTCTAGGTCTGTAGCAGACAAAGTTAAGCTATCTTCGCTTGCACGTAGTTTAATGCCTTCAAGTATTGGGTTTGTGGTTTTAGTTGCTGTTGCTTTAATAACTTTTAAAACTGCATCAGACAAATCTAATCCTTCACATATAAGTTTCATAATATTCTCCTTTATAGGTAAATTATAGTGTTATTTTTTAAATTTTGCAAATATTTTTTATTTACCTTGAATCATTTGTTTAAGGTCACTAATTTCTGTTGCAAATTTTTTGTTTTTGTGCATGTCTTCAGTCACTTTGCTTTTTGCATAAATAACTGTTGCATGGTCTTTGCCAAAAATATTACCGATAGCTGCAAGTGGCATAGTAAGCATATCGCTAATAAGATACATTGCTATCTGCCTTGCTTGGGCTATTTCTTTTGTTCGTTTTCTTGCTAGCAGTTCTTCTTTTTTTAAGTTGTAGAACTTGCACACACTATCTAGAATATGTCCAGCATCTATTTCAGAAGGGTCTTCAATGGCAATATTTTTTAGAGCCTCTCTCGCTGTTGCAAGTGTTACCACATTTTCATTCATAAGGTTAGAGTAAAACACTGCTCTTGCCAACATGCCCTCAAGTTCACGAATGTTTGTTGACTGTGCACCCGCGATGTACTCAATTACTTCGTTTGATACGTTATAATGTTCAATCTGAGCCTTTTTGCCGAGAATTGCTATTTTGGTTTCAATGTCAGGAATGCCAATGTCTGCTAAAAGTCCCCATTCAAAACGAGAACGTAGTCTTTCTTCAAGTGGATTTATTTCTTTTGGAGGTTTGTCTGAAGAAATGACAATTTGTTTTCCTGCTTCATTTAAGTCATTAAAGGTGTGGAAGAACTCAGTTTGGACGGCACTCTTATTAATTATGAACTGAATGTCGTCAATTATAAGTACATCTGCCTTGCGGTATTTGCTTCTAAAGTCAGAGGTTGAATTTTTTTTGCTATCTCTAATAGATTCAATTAGGTCATTAGTAAATTTTTCGCAAGTGACATAAACAACATTTAGTTTTGGTTTATGTTCTGTTATGTGGTTGCCGATTGCGTGAAGCAAATGCGTTTTGCCAAGACCAACGCCGCCGTAAATGAAGAGTGGGTTATATTTAGCTCCTGGGTTAGACGCAACTGCCTTTGCTGCTGCTGCGACGAACTGATTTGATGAGCCTACAACAAAGTTATCAAAAGTATACTTAGGATTAAAAACTGAAGAGGTCAATTCCTCAGTGCTTGTGCTTTGTTCTTCTTCCTCTTCTTTTTCATTTATATTTTCGCTATTTGCTATTACAAATTCAACACTCGTAATCGCACTATGAGCCTTATTTACAGAGGATATGATTATATTTTTATAATTCTTAGTCAATACTTTTTTGCTAGACAAGCTAGGTGTTGCTAAAACCAAAGTATTATCTTTAAGTTCGGCTGGTTCAATGGTTTTAATCCAAACGTCAAATGAAATAGCTGTCATCTCATTTGAAATCAATTCCATTGCATCTTGCCAAATTTTGCCGATGTTGAGATTTTGTGAGGCTGTAGCTATGTAATTATTATCCATTGAAAGCTCCTTTAAAGTTTAAGTCATTGACTATTATAAAACATATTGTGCAAAAAAACAAGGGAATTTACTCGACAAAAAAAACTTAAAAACATATAATTAAACCATGCAAATAACTAAAGTAAAGCTTACAAATTATCGCAATATTGATGACTGTGACCTAGACCTTTTCGGCGGGGTTACTTTAGTTTCTGGTGCAAACGGTCAAGGCAAGACCAATCTTGTTGAAAGTTTGGTTGTAGCTTGCACTACAAAAAGCCCGAGAACTAGTCAGGCAAGTGAGCTTATTCGAGATGGCAAAGATATGGCTCGTGTGCAAATAGAGCTTAGTCGAAAGTTTGGTAACATAACCATTGGTTACACAATAGATGTAAAGGGCGAAAAAAACTTTTATATAAACTCAAACAAGGTGGACAAACTTGCTAATGTGTTTGGAAACTTGGTTGTTATATATTTTTGTCCTAATGATTTAAAGATTGTTAGTGCGTCGCCAGCAGAGAGGCGTGAGTTTATGGATACAGATATTTCTCAGCTGTCTGGTTCATATTATAACTTGCTTCAAAGATACAATAAAATTTTGATGCAAAGAAATAAACTTTTAAAGTTTGAAAAAAACAGAGAGGTGTTGCTCGCTGAAATAGAAGTATTTAATGAACAACTTGCACATGTTGCGGCACTTATAATTAAGACAAGAAAAGGTTTTATTGAAAAGCTAAAAGAGCCAGCAAAAAATGCTTTAAAGTATATAACTAATAGTAAAGACGAACTTGAAGTTGAGTATATTGGGGCAAAAGGCAACAGCTTTGAAGAAATTAAACAAGACTTGATTAAAGCGTTAAAGTATAACCTAGAGCGTGATTTAGAGCTTGGCTACACAAGTGTTGGCCCTCATAGGGATGATATATATTTTGCACTAAATAATAAAGACGCCAGAAGCTACTCTAGCCAAGGGCAACAGCGTTCGATAGTACTTGCTTTAAAGTTTGCGGAGATGCAGATATTTACAGACGAAATGGGCGAAAGCCCAGTGCTTGTGCTTGATGATGTGTTTAGCGAGCTTGACACGACAAGGCAAAGAAAGCTTTATGAAAAGATGCAAGAGTATCAGACAATTATTACTGGTACAGTGTTTAAATTTAAGCCTGCGGGCAACTTCACTCAAGTTAAGGTTAAGCAAGGAGTAATAAAAGCACTTCAAAAATAATAGAAGTGCTTTTGCTTTTACTAATTGGATTTTAATAGTTCTTGGTATGCCTTTTCAATTATTGCATCATTAAGAAAATCTAAATAACTCATGTCAAAACCTTTAGCTATGAGCATGACGGTAGTCAATGTAACAGTTTTATTCCTCTCGTTCATAATGCATGCCATGCTTCCATGTGAGATGCCTGAGTTTTGCTCTAACCTATACAGCGTCATATGCTTTTCTCTTAATAAGTTTGAAATTCTTATAGCTACTGCTTTATTTATAGTCATATTCATCACCCTATGTAGTTTTATCTACTTAATTGTATAGAATTGTTGTCTATAAATTATATAGGCATACCTACATATAGTTTGCGTTGAAGCGTTTAAATGTGTATTATAGGATAAAAGGACAAAAGGAAAAAGATATGAACAAAAAAACTTGTGCCATATTTGGATATAGGTTGGTCAGCCTTTCGGACTGGCTTTATTTGAAGTTTGCGGCGACAATTAAGCATCTAATTTTGAGTGGGTACAGCACATTTTTATTTGGGGAGCTTGGAGAGTTTGAGAAGATTGGTTATGAAATTATATGTATGTTAAAAAAAGAGTTTCCGTACATTAAATGTGTTTATGTTTGCTCTGCAAGTAAAAAGAGCGGGGATGAAAATGCTTACATATACGACGACTTATTATTTGTGAGTGCGTCTGAGGATATTTGGCAAAAGAGGATACAAAAGCGTAAGCAAATGGTGGACTGCTCAACATCTGTTATTGTGTGCAAACGCGGTATAGGCGAAAACCATGTGAACCAAACGAGTCTTTATGCAAAAGATAGTAAAAAGGATATATTTTTAATATAGCCTCACGCGTACGCGTGTGCATACGCGTATATATTATATAATTATATATAAAATACTAATATCCTTATTAAAATGCTTGCTTAAAACTATAAAATTTTGTTATAATGCTTTCAAGTGAAAGTATTACACTTAATTTTAGGCGAAAAAAGGGGCATATAATGGAAAATATAGGAAAGGTTGAAAATGCGTACGGCGAAGAGCAGATTCAAGTTCTAGAGGGTCTAGAGCCAGTTAGAAAACGTCCGGGCATGTATATAGGTTCAACAGATGAGCGTGGTCTTCATCATCTTGTTACTGAAATTGTTGATAACTCTATAGACGAAGCACTAGCGGGTTATTGTACTGAGATAAAGATAGAATTAAATAAAGACGGCTCTTGCTGTGTAACAGATAATGGTCGTGGTATTCCTACTGGAATACATAAAAAAGAGGGCAAGAGTGCAGTAGAGCTAGTTTTAACAAAGCTTCATGCTGGTGGTAAGTTCGGCGGCGGAGGATATAAAATATCTGGTGGTCTTCACGGCGTTGGTATATCTGTTGTAAATGCGTTATCTGAGTGGCTTGAAGTTGAAGTCTTCCAAAATGGAAAGCACTTTAAACAAGTTTACAATCGTGGTATTCCTCAAAGAGAACTTCAAGTTGTTGGGGAAAGCAAAGTTACTGGTACTAAAGTTACTTTCATGCCAGATGCTGATATTTTTGAAACAGTTACTTTTGACTTTGACCTAATTAAATCTCGATTAAGAGAATTAGCATTTTTAAATCGTGGTATTAAAATCATTGCTACTGACCATAGAGATGACAAAGAAGAAGTTATGCACTATGAGGGTGGTATCGAGGAATTTGTAGCACAAATAAGTAAAAACCGCGAAACAGTTTTCCCAAAACCAGTTTATATTGATGATAGGATTAAAGGTGGAGAAATTGAGCTTTGTTTCCAATATAATGATACTTATAGCGAAACAATCCACGCTTATGCTAACAACATCAACACTGAAGAGGGCGGTACGCACTTAGAGGGCTTTAAAAAGGCTTTGACCAAGGTTATCAATGAATATGGTCACAAGCTAAATGTTTTAAAAGAGAGCGAAAAGCTAAGCGGCGAAGACGTTAGAGAGGGGCTTATTGCCGTTATTTCTGTAAAACTCGAAGAGCCACAGTTTGAGGGGCAAACTAAAACTAAGCTTGGTAACAGTTTTATGCAATCAGCTGTTGCAAAAGTTGTTAGTGAAAAGTTTGGCGAATACCTTGAAGAAAATCCACGTGAAGCTAAAGAATTAATTTTGAAGAGCGTAACGGCTCAAAGAGCAAGAGAAGCTGCAAGAAATGCAAGAGAGCTTACTCGTAGAAAAGGTGTTTTGGAAAGCACTTCACTCCCAGGCAAACTTGCTGACTGTTCTGAAAAAGACCCTAAGCTTTGTGAAATTTACATCGTAGAGGGCGACAGTGCGGGTGGAACTGCTAAACAAGGTAGAGATAGAAGATTCCAAGCAATTTTGCCACTTAGAGGTAAAATTTTAAACGTAGAAAAAGCAAGACTTAACAGAGTTTTGGAAAATGCAGAAATTAAAGCAATGTCTACTGCATTTTGTGCAGGTATTGGTGCTGACTTTGACGTATCAAAACTTCGTTATGATAAAATTATTTGTATGACAGATGCCGATGTCGACGGAAGCCATATTAGAATATTGTTGTTGACTTTCTTCTATCGTTATATGCGTCCGCTTATTGAAGAGGGGCATGTTTACTCAGCTATGCCACCACTATATTTGGTGTCTAGAGGTAAGCAACAAATTTATTGCTTTAGTGATGAAGAAAGAGATAAAGCTATTGCTGAACTTGGTGGTAATGGCAAATGCGATATCCAACGTTATAAAGGTCTTGGAGAAATGGATAAAGAGCAGTTATGGCACACAACCATGAATCCAGAGTACAGATCACTAGTACAAATTAAAATGAAAGATGCTGTTGAAGCTGAACAAATATTCACATTGCTTATGGGAGAAGACCCAGTTCTTCGTCGTGAGTTTATTGAAAATAATGCTAAGCTTGTTACAGATATAGATGTTTAGGAGGCACAAATGGCTAAAAAACATGATTATAGTAGTGAATATGAGAAAATAGTAGATAATACTAAGATTATTCCAGTAGAAATTGAAACAGAAATGAAAAAATCGTTCATGGCATATGCTATGGCGGTTAACGTTTCTCGTGCCATTCCTGATGTTAGAGATGGTTTAAAACCAGTACATAGACGTATACTTTACTCTATGAGTGAAAATGGCTTATTTAGCGACAAGCCATTCAGAAAATGTGCTACAACTGTCGGTGATGTGCTTGGTAGATACCACCCACACGGCGACTCAGCGGTATATGGTGCGTTGGTTCGTTTAGCACAGGATTTCTCTATCCGTTGTCCACTTGTTGACGGTCACGGTAACTTTGGTTCAGTCGACGGAGACCCTCCAGCAGCTTATCGTTATACAGAAGCAAGGCTTTCAAAAATTGCTGCGGAGCTACTTAGAGATATTGATAAAAACACTGTTGATTTTGTTCCTAACTTTGATGATACTAGGCAACAACCAGTAGTACTACCAGCAAGGTTTCCAAACCTACTTGTTAATGGTTCAGACGGTATTGCCGTTGGTATGGCTACAAACATTCCGCCTCATAACCTAGGTGAGGTTATTGATGCGACTATTGCACAAATTCACAACCCAGACATTTCTATCGAAGAGCTTATCGAGATTCTTCCAGCCCCAGACTATCCAACTGGTGGCATAATTATGGGAACAAAGAATGTCGCTAACGCTTACGCTACTGGTAAAGGCAGCATTGTTGTTCGTGCTAAAACTGATATTGAAGAAGATGGAAACCGTTCAAGAATTATTGTTACAGAAATCCCATACCAAGTAAACAAAGCTGAGCTTATTGTTGCTATTGCTGACCTTGTTAAAAACAAGAGAGTAGAAGGCATTGCAGACATTAAAGAAGAGTCAGACAAAAAGGGTATGCGTATTGTTATTGAAATCAAAAAAGATTATCAACCACAAGTCGTTTTGAACTATTTATACAAGCATACTGCTCTTCAAACTAGCTATGGTATCACATTCCTAGCACTAATTGACGGCACTCCTAAGATTTTAAATCTTAAACAAATTCTAGGGGCTTACATTGAGCACCAAAAAGACGTAGTTGTTCGTCGTACTCGCTTTGATTTAAACAGAGCTGAAGAAAGAGAGCATATTGTTAAAGGTCTTGTTATTGCGTTAGCAAATATTGATGACGTTATTAGAATTATCAAAAGTTCAGCAGACAGACAAGATGCTTCAGCGAAGCTTCAAGAGAGCTTCTTGCTTTCTGACAAACAAGCTGTTGCTATCCTTGACATGCGTTTACAACGTCTAACAAGCTTAGAGGTAGAAAAGCTAAAAGCTGAACAAGAAGAACTAAATAAAACTATTGTTGAACTTAAAGGTATTTTAGCTAGCGACGAAAAGATTAAAACTATCATTGCAACCGAGCTTACAGAAATTAAAGAAAAATACAATAACCCACGTAAGTCTGAAATCAGCCTAGACTATTCAGATATCAATATTGCAGACTTAATTGAAAAAGAAGACGTAGTAATATCTATGACTCACTTTGGTTATATTAAACGTATCCCAGTTACTGAATACAGAAGCCAACATCGTGGCGGAATGGGTGCCATTGCTCACAAGGCTAAGGAAGAGGACTTTGTTGAAAACATGTTCATTTCTAGCACGCATGACGACATTATGTTCTTTAGTAATAAGGGTAAGGTTTACACAATCAAGGGTTATGAAATACCTGAAGGTCAAAAACAAGCCAAAGGCAGAGCTATTGTAAACTTATTAGAGTTATCAACTGGCGAAAAGATAAATGCCATTGTGCCAATGACTAAACAGACTGACGGATATTTAGTAATGGCAACTAAGGGCGGTATGATTAAAAAGACAGCTCTTAAAGAGTATGAAAACATCCGTAAGGGCGGAAAGATTGCAATATCTTTAGCTGAGGGTGATGAGCTTATAAGCGTTCAATTCTCTAACGGCAAAGACTTAATTATGGTGGCTTCAAACGAAGGCAAATGTATTAAGTTTAGTGAAGACGATGTCAGACCTCTTGGTAGAGATACAATGGGTGTTAGAGCTATTGATTTATCTGATGACGATTACCTTGTTGACATGATTGTTCTAAAAGAAGGCTATGACATACTGACTGTTTCACAAAATGGCTACGGTAAACGTGCACCTCAAGAAGAGTATAGATTGCAAGGTAGAAGAGGTAAAGGTGTCAAAGCTGGTGTATTCAACAATAAGACTGGTAGACTTGTTAACTTAAAACAAGTTAGCGAAGAAGAAGATATAATGATTATTGCTGACAATGGCGTTATTATTAGAACTCCTGCTAAAGACGTGAGCAAGATTGGTCGTGACACTATTGGTGTTAAAGTTATGAGGCTTAAAGACGGAGCAAATGTTATGTGCGTGGCAATAGCTGACCATATAGCAGAAGATATGACAGGCGACGGCGACTCTGAGCCAATTATTGTTGATGATACAATTACTGAAGAAGAGTAAAATAGTTAAACAGTAAAAAAAGAGGCAAATAAGCCTCTTTTTTACTATTTAGTTATTAATCAAAGATATTGTCCTCATTGAATATTGGAGAGTCGAAGAACTCTTTTAGTGTGATATTAAGCCCCATACACAAGTCATAAATTGATGTAATTGTAACTGAATTGGCTCTTGCATTTATTATTGTACTGATTGTAGATTGAGGGATACCAGTGGCTTTAAATATCGCATACTGAGTTATGCCTTTTTGTTTAATAAGTTCTTTTAATCTTTTAGCTATTCCGCTCGATAATTTCATAAACCGGTTGCTCCCTATATCCTTTTTAAGTTTATGAAAAATTTCCGCAAAACTACTCCGGCAGATTGAATATTCGATAATTTGTAGTATAATATATTTATGGGAAAAGTCGAAAGAGATAAAGCGTGTGCATTCGTTGGAAAAAGTGATGATGAGCTGTCTATTAATCAAATTTTAAAGCTTGCATCTGTTATAAAAAATTTAATAATCAGCGGAACAAAATATTTTTTGTTTGGCGAGTATCCTGGTTTTGAAGGTGTTTGTTATAAAATTATAAGTGATTACAAAAATGAATTCAAAGATATTAAACGCATATTAGTTTTAGAAGATGAGAACTGGGATAAAGAAAGTTTTGGCTTTCCGTCATATTTGACTAGTAAAGATTATGATAATATCATTTACATAAAGCATAAGAACACTAATTGGTATAGAAAATTGTACACTAGAAAGTTAATGATAGATAGTAGCGACACAGTTATTATAAATTATCAGCATAATGACCCGTTAGAAATTGGAAACTTATGTAAACAATACTTAGATGAATTTAACAAAACAGTTTATGAAATATAAGATTTGGCAGTCGCCAAATTTTTTTGTTTTTTAAAAAAATGTTAAAAACGTAAAATAAAAAATTACTTTTAACAAAATACAAAAAAATGTAATTCTCATATTACAAAAATTTAAAAATTCCTACTAAAAAATAAAGTTTTTTTTAATTTGTGCAAAATATCCAAAAAATGGCAAAAACACAATATATAGTGTCTAAAAGTTGACCGAGGGTACAAGATATGCCATAATTGCTGCTGTAATCACTTATGGAGGAAATATAATGAAAGTAATTAAGAGAAATGAAGACATTGTAGACTTCGACCAAGAAAAGATAAAAAAAGCAATAGGGCAAGCCAATATAAATGTTAAAAAGAATGAGAGGGCTACAGATGAGGAAATCAAAGAAATCATAGCAGAAATCATATCTCTTAATAAAAAGAGGATGCTTGTAGAAGACATTCAAGACTTCATTGAGGAGAAGCTAATGGAGTTTGGACATTACGAGCTTGCTAAACACTATATTATATATAGATGGAATAGGGCTTTAATTAGAAAAGCCAACACAACAGATGAGACAATATTAACGCTTGTTAAAAATAGTAATAAAGAAGTAGCGGAAGAAAATTCTAACAAGAATGCAATGGTTGCAAGCACTCAGCGTGACCTCATTGCAGGCGAGGTTAGTAGAGATATTACAAGAAGGCTTCTCTTGCCTCAAGATATTTCAGAAGCTCATGTTAATGGAGTTTTGCACTTTCATGACGCTGACTATTTTATTCAGCCAATTTTTAACTGTTGTTTAATAAATATTAAAGATATGCTTGAAAATGGGACCATGATGAATGGTAAACTTATTGAAAAACCAAAGAGTTTCCAAGTTGCATGTACTGTAACTACTCAAATTATTGCAGCAGTTGCAAGTTCACAATATGGTGGTCAAAGTGTTGACATTAGACATCTTGGTAAATTCTTAAGAATTAGTAAAAATAAATTTGAAAAGCAATTTAAAGAGACTCTTCCAAACCTATCTGATGCGGATTTAAAAATGCTTGTTGACAAGAGGTTAAAAGAAGAACTTACTGCTGGTGTTCAAACTATTCAATATCAAATAAATACTTTGATGACAACAAAAGGTCAATCTCCGTTTGTTACAATGTTTTTATACCTTGACAAAGACGATGAATATCTTGAAGAAGTAGCAATGATAATTGAAGAAATACTAATTCAAAGATATAAGGGTATTAAAAATGAAAAAGGGGTGTATATTACTCCAGCATTCCCAAAACTTATTTATGTGCTTGATGAAATAAACAACCTTTCTGGCGGTAAATACGATTATATAACTAAACTTGCTTGTAAATGTTCAGCTAAAAGATTATACCCTGACTACATTTCTGCTAAAAAGATGCGCGAGATTTATGAGAATAACGTGTTTAGCTGTATGGGCTGTAGAAGCTTTTTGTCGCCATGGAAAGACGAAAATGGCAACTATAAGTTTGAAGGCAGATTCAATCAAGGCGTAGTAAGTATAAATCTTCCTCAAGTTGCAATAGTTGCTAACGGGGACGAGAAAAAGTTCTGGAAGCTTCTTGATGAGAGACTAGAGCTTTGCTTCAAAGCGTTAATGGTAAGACATAATGCACTTAAAGGCACTATC
>CATKXA010000004.1 GCA_949840475.1 uncultured Thermoanaerobacterales bacterium
CGTTCTTTTCGTCGTTTTCGTCCTTTGGTAAAAGTAAAACCTTTAACTCTTTTGTTATGGTTTCTAGTTTGTGCTTGCCAAGAGTATACTCCTCATCAAGCATAGCAAGCATATCTGCGTCTGTTTCAGTTTTACGCATTGCTTCAGCGTCTTTAATGTCTGTTTCAACTTTAACATACTCGTCATACTTTTCAATTATTGGGACTAGCTCAGCATGCTCTTTAGCAACCTTTTGATAATTTTTTTGGTCGCTATAAATGTTTGGGTCTTCAAGTGCTTTATTGAGCTCTGCAAGCTTAGCTTTCATCTGCTTTAATTTCTCGAACATTCTATCTCTCCTTTAGCTTAGCAGTTATAATTCTATCATGACCATCGAGGTCTTTATCTACTTTTATATCGCAAAAATCTTTTTCTAAAAGCTTACACACGCTATCTGCTTGAGCATAGCCTATTTCAAAATAAACTTTGCCGCCGTCATTTAGGTATTTAGGTGCTTCATTTATAATCTGCTTATAAAATAATAACCCGTCAACGCCACCAACTAACGCCACCTTTGGCTCATTATTTTTAACTAGCATATCTAGCTTTTCATATTCCTCATCCGCAATGTATGGAGGGTTAGATATTATTTTATCAAACTTATAGCCTTCAAGATTTTTAAAAACATCAGACTTAATAAACTTAACATTTACTTTAAGTTCTTTGGCGTTCCTTTTTGCAACACGCAAAATCCTACTAGATATGTCAGTTACAACAACCTTTGCCTTGCTTTGTTTAGCAATGGTCAAGCCAATACACCCACAACCTGTGCCAAGGTCTAAAACAGTATCAGTGTCTTTTATATCAGCAAGTGCTGTTTCAACTAAATACTCAGTTTCTGGTCTTGGGATTAGAACATGTTTATTCACATAAAACTCGTTGCCATAAAACCCAGCACTAGAAAAGATATATTGAATAGGGATACCCTTTTCTCTTTTTTTAACGATTTTAAAAATAGCTTCTTCTTGATTTTTTGTAAGCAAATCATTACTGTTTGTTTGACTGCGTTTAATGTTGAGCGTCAATGCTACTATCCATTCAGCCTCTGCTCTTGAACTTTCGCCTATTGCATCAAGAGAATAACTTACCATATTTGTTGCGTCTTTTATTGTCATAACTACCACCTAAAAATAAAAATAGTGTAATAAAAAATTTTATTACACAAAAAAGTGCAAGCATAAATACTCGCACTCTAAATAAGCTACTTCTGATTATAACGCTTGTTGAATTTTTCTACTCTTCCACCTGCGTCAACAATCTTTTGAGCACCAGTAAAGAAAGGATGACATTTGTTGCAAATATCAATCTTAATTTCATTGCCCTTTTTAGTTGAACCAGTTTTAAAAGTTGAGCCACAAGCACATGTAACAGTAACTTCATGATAATCTGGATGTATACTCTGTTTCATAATTACCCTCGCTATTTTTCTCACTATATTTTTGCTATCGCTTATTATAATATAATAGAAATTCGCTGTCAAGTATTTTTATAAAACCAATGCAGTATTATTCCAAAATTTCTGGAGCCACAAAAACATAGGAGTCTTGACTGCCCTGTTTAATAAAGTCAACAACACTTTCTTGTCTTGGAATATTCGCCAAATAAATATTAAAATTAATCATAAAAATTCTCCTCTTTGTTTTTAGTTTTTGTTGTTTTAATGTTTTTATGTGCCCTTATATAAATATTTTATATTTAAATTCATAGTATTTGTATCAAAAAAAGCAGGTACGTACCTGCTTTTTTAGTATTTTTTAAAAATTAATCAAATATTAAAACTTTATTTTTTTATTTTAATAGTAATACCCTCAACCTCTAGCTGCAAATCTGGAGTAGTTATTTGATTATCAATATCACTCAAAGTTTCGCTGCAAACATAGCTCATAAAGTTTTGAGGGAAATTATCTCCAACTGAAATTTTAATTCTATCTGTAATTTGAAGGTCTAATTGTTTTCTTGCGTCTTGAATGTTACGAACAACTTCTCTTGCAATACCTTCTTGCTTTAGCTCTTCAGTAATATTTAAATCAAGAGCAACCACAACTTCCCCGTCACTAACAACTGGCATATCGCCTTTTGCTATGTAGTTGATTAAAATATCTTCTTTGTTTAAAACAATAGTTTGATCGCCGTAAATTTCGTACTTGCCATTGACAAGCTTATAGTTGTTTTCTCTTAAAGCCTTAGCAATAACTGGAATTTTGCTTCCCATTGTTTTACCAACAGTTGCAAAATTGACTTTACAATTAACAACAGCTATTTCACTTACGCTCTTAACAAGTTTAACCTCTTTAACATTAAGTTCCTCAGCTATTATATCAGCGTATTTAACAGCCACATCACTGTCTGCATCATTTGCAAATGCAATCTCTAAAAGCGATAAAGGTTGCCTATTTTTGATATTGTTTTTATTTCTGATATTACGAGCCAAGTGAATAACATCACGAACTAGCTCTATCTCTTTTAGTAGCTTTTCATCATTGTATTTTTTATTGATAGTTGGCCAAGGTTGTAAATGTACACTCTCTTTGTTTGTAAGTGATCTATATATTTTTTCAGAAACAATAGGTGCAATAGGTGCAAGTATTTTGCAAGTGTTTGTCAAAACATAATATAGTGTTTGGTATGCACTCTGCTTGTCTTTAGAGAAACCACTTTCCCAGAACCTTCTTCTACATCTACGAATATACCAGTTAGATAAGCCGTCAATAAGTTCAGTTATAGGTTTAACATATTCATCAACTTTATAATTGTCCATGCTTGCTTTGATAGCTTTTTCAGTCTGATAAAGCTTAGATAATATCCACTTGTCTAGACTATTTGTAGACGTAGGCATATTGCTTTCATCGCCCACAAATCCATCAATCTCAGCATAGCTTTGATAGAAGTATGCACAGTTCCATAAAGGCAAAATTACTTGCTGTAAACTGTCTTTAAGTCCGTTCTCGTCAAACTGCATGTCGTTAACAAGCATTGCGTTTGAAGAGTACATATAAAGCCTAAATGCGTCAGTTCCAAACTTTTGCATTAGCTCCATAGGGTCAGTGTAGTTCTTGCTCTTTTTAGATAACTTTTTGCCATCTTTTGCAAGTACTGTGCCATGAACAACACAATTTTTGTAAGCAGGTTTGCCAAATAGAGCAACAGATAAAACATGCAAATAATAGAACCAGCAACGAATTTGACCAGTATACTCAACAACAAAATCAGACGGAGAATGAGTATTGAACCATTGCTTGTTCTCAAACGGATAATGAAGCCTTGCAAATGGTACACTACCACTTTCAAACCAGCAGTCCAAAACCTCGCTTACTCTCTTATAAGTACCGCCGCACTCGCATTTAAAAGTGATTTTATCTAAATGCTGTTTGTGCAAATTGTCTACCTTAATATTGCTTGCTTTTTCAATCTCTTCAATGCTACCAAGTACTTTTCTTGTTTTACAATGGTCACATTCCCAAACTGGAATAGGTGTACTCCAATATCTATTACGAGATATATTCCAGTCCCTGGCATTTTCTAGCCAGTTACCAAATCTACCAGTTTTAATAAAGTCTGGAACCCAGTTGACTTTTTCATTCTGCTTAATTAGCTGGTCTTTAAGCTTGTCAATAGAAACATACCAAGCGTCCATGGCCTTATAAATTAGAGGTTTGCCACAACGCCAACAGTGTGGATAGTTATGCACAATTGAGCCGTCTGCAACAAATAAATTGTTGTCTTTTAAATAATGCACAACGTCGCTGTTTGTGTCAAAAACCATTTTGCCTTCAAACATTTTAACTTCGCTTGTGAAGTTACCCTTTTCATCAACAGGGCAAACTAATGGAACATTATTCTTCTTGCAAGCCCAGTAGTCATCTTCACCAAATGCTGGAGCAATATGTACAATGCTTATACCCTCTCCCTCAGCAACAAAGTCTGCAGGGATAACTTTATACGCACCCTCATTTGCAAGCTCTTTGTAGCAGTCAAACAATGGCACATACTTTTGCCCAACAAGTTCTAAGCCCTTAACAGTCTTAATAACTACAGGATTTTCGCCAAATATATTTTTAAAACTAGAAATTGAAGATGAACCCGCAACATAAACAGCATCGTCAACCTTAACAAACGAATAATCAATGTTCTCTCCAACGGCAAGAGCCATGTTTGACGGAAGAGTCCACGGGGTTGTAGTCCATGCTAGAAAATATACAGGCAACCCGTTTTCAGTTAAATTAGACTTGAATTTTGCTATAACCCAACGGTCTTGCTTTGGACGTGTTGAGTCAGATTCACGTGTTTCAGAAATTGAAAGTGCTGTTTCACAACGTGCACAGTATGGAGTAACTCTAAAGTCTTTATAGATTAAGCCCTTATTATAAAGCTCCTTAAACGCCCAAATAACACTTTCCATAAAAGGAGTGTCCATAGTTTTGTAAGCATTATCATAATCAACCCAACGAGCCATTTCACGAACATAAGTACGCCATGAGTCGTTGTTTTGAGAAACAATTTCACGGCACTTGTCGTTGAATTTAGCAACGCCTATACCTTTTTCAATCTCAGTCTTATTCTCTATACCAAGAGCACCCTCTGCCTGAACTTCGATTGGAAGGCCATGACAATCCCAGCCCCATTGCCTTGGAACTGAGTAGCCCTGCATCGTAAAGTAACGAGAAATCATGTCTTTAATAAAAGACACAAGCACTGTTCCGTGATGAGGTTTACCAGTTGGGAATGGCGGACCGTCATAAAAGACAATCTCCCCTTTTTTGTTTTCTAGAGATTTTTCAAAAGTCCTATCGTCTTCCCAAAACTTCAAAACCTCTTGTTGAACTGCTGGGATATTTGGTGTTCTTTCGAGTTCTTTTTTCATGTTACCTCCAAAAAATAAAGCCTTGGGCAAAAATGCTCAAGGCTAAAATATTAGCTAAATATATGAGCTTCGCACCAACATGCAAATCTTCTGTAACGGGAATTCCCGTGCATTCTTAATAAGCTTGTTGCCGTTCAGATGCCTGCTAAAAGGTGATATTTATTGACCCTGCCTGTTGTTTTCACCAACCACAACATCTCTTTTTTAGTCCCCCGGTCAAAAAACGTGTCCTTTATTATCGCATTTAATAATTGTATTAGTTTTATATTAGCTCATATTGTTAAATTTGTCAACTTTTTAAAGGTTAGTTTTTGCAAAGCTTGCAAAACTCTCAATGTCCCCAGCTCCTAAAATGAGCACTGTGTCCCCCTCTAATAGCTTACTTTGTAGATAGCTCAGCATCTCTAAGTAGTCATCAAAAGAGAACGCATTCTTGCCGTAAAGTGATATTTGCCGTGCTAGTTCTCTTTCATTGATACCAGCTGATGGCTCTTCCCTTGCTGGATATACTTTATACACCAAAATTTCAAAAGCTTCATCAAAACACTTTTTAAACTCTTCTAAAAGCAGCCTTGTTCGCGAATAAGTATGCGGTTGAAAAACAATAAACAATCGCCCAGTCGTCACTCTTTTTGCAAGAGTTATTGTCGCCTTTATTTCTGTTGGATGATGAGCATAGTCATGAATTAGCTTCACGCCTTTTTTTGTTCCGTAGTCTTCAAACCTACGCTTTACTCCAGAAAATTGATACAATGCTTGTTTAATTATCTCTAAATCTATTCCATAATTTAGTGCAACGCAAATTGCAGCCAAGGCATTATTTATATTATGTTCTCCGTAAGCTCCAAGCTTTATCTTGCATAGCTTTTGATTTAAAGCATACAGGTCAAACTTATACTTACCTTTCTCGTACTCTTTAATATTTTTAGCAATAACAATTCCTTTGCCTGCCATAGAAAAACTTATGCTTCTTTCCTTGTAATGTTTGTTCGCATTGTTGTCATCGCCAAGATATACAATTAGCCCACCAGGTTTAGTATGAGAAGCAAACTTGCCAAACGATTTGTTCAAGTTATCAAACGTTTTAAAGTAATCTAGGTGGTCACTTTGAATGTTTAATATTACTGATACGTCACTTTTTAGGTGCAAAAAACTATCAACGTACTCACACGCTTCAGTGATAAAGAATTCTTTAGCCCCCACATGAACATTGCCACCTAAAAAACCAACATTTCCACCAACATGAATAGTTGGATTTTTATTTGCACACATAAAAATTTGTGCGAGCATTGCAGTTGTGGTGGTCTTGCCATGACTACCAGCAACTGATATCACATGCTTATAAGTGCTAGCAAGCCTACCAAGAGCCTCTGCCCTTGAAATAATCTTCTTATCTAAACTCCGAGCCACCATAAGCTCTCTGTCATCTTCACTAATTGCGGCACTAACAATAATCAAATCCGCATCTTTAATATGCTCTGAAACGCCATTCACACAGACTTCTACGCCCTTTTTTTCAAGAGCTATAACCTGTTCGTTTCTAGTTCTATCTGACCCAGAAACAAAATGTCCCTGACTTTTAAAAATGAGAGCAATGGCACTTTGCGATATTCCGCCAATGCCTAAAAAATGTATTTTTAATGTCTTTTTCATACTTTAGTATATGCAACATTTTTGTTCTGTGTTTTTGCAACGAAAAAAGGGACTAAAAGTCCCTTTTTTTGAAATTCAGTCATTATAAAAATGCAGGCAAACTATCAAAATGATTATTCTGCTGTATTGTTCTTAGCTTCTTCAAAAGCTTTAAGAACGATATCACGAATTTCTTCCCTAGTTTCAGTATTTAATGGATGAACAATATCCTTAAATTCGCCGTCTGGGGTTTTACGTCTAGGCATTGCAATGAAGTAACCTTCGTTAGCTTCAATAACCTTGATGTCGTGTACAACAAACACATCGTCTATTGTGATTGATACACTTGCTTTAATTTTGCTTGTTTCGTTCTTTACAATGCGAACTCTTACGTCTGAAATCTTCATATCAAACTCCTCTTTTTGATTATTGCCTACTTCATAGGTTAATATAATTTTAACTTATAAAAATTAAAAAATCAAATATTTTAAGCTATATTTTAAATTTCTTTAAAGGTCCTATATTTCTTCATTTAAACTCTTTAAATATTTGGCTAGCTCGCTTCTTACCTCTTCATCTCGCAAGCCCATTTCAATTTGACACTTTATAAATTCCAAATAATTGCCAAGGTCATAATATTTAGCATCAAAAATACACGCCACAACGCCCTCATTTTCGAGTGCAAGCTCAATAGCCTCAGTAAAATACACCTCTCCGTTGGCTTTTGGCTTAACTTTTAAAATGTAATCAAATACTGACGGCAACAAAATATACCTCGCAACAGTCGCGATGTTAGACGGTGCCTTATCATAACTTGGTTTTTCAACAAAGCCTTTGACCTCAATCTCTGTGTCAGATACGCTTTTACCTTTTTTTATAACACCATATCTACAAATATCTTTGGAGTCTATTTGCTTTGCACCAAGCACATATTTTTTAGTTTTATTAAACGTTTCAATCAACTGCTTTGATGCTGGCAGTTGATTTGCTTCATGTAAGCAAAAATCGTCGCCGAGTAGCACTATAAACGGCTGGTCTTTAATGAACTTCTTAACGCTCATTATTGCACCGCCTGAACCATTCATCTTTCCTTGGTACACAAAGTTTATTTTTAGTGAGCTTATAATTTGCTCAAATAATTGCATTTGGCTCTCTTTGTCACAAATTTTCAACCATTCATCTAAGTTTTTATCCTTCTTTAAGAACTTTATTACATCTTTCTTTTGCTTTGAAATAACAATCGTGACCTCAGTAATGCCACTATCAACGCACTCTTTTAAAAGCAATAATAGTGCGGGCTTGTTTCCGATTGGAAATAGCTCCTTTGCAACAGCTTTTGTTGCTGGCAAAAATCTTGTGCCTTTGCCCGCCATTAAAATAACAGCATGTTTAATTTGCATAATTTTCTCCTCAATACATTATATAACAAAAAGACATGGCTTGATAAAATCAAGCACATGTCTTAAATTTTAAACTAGTTCTACTTTAAGATGAACCTTTTTACCTTTTTTAACAATAATAGGTTCACTAGAAATAACTATCATATTAGCATCAGTTATCTTTTTGTCGTCAATAGATAAACCGCCTTGAGCAATCAATCTTCTTGCCTCGCCGTTAGAAGCAGTGATACCAATCTTTGTCATTAGGTCAAGCACACCAATACCGCTAGCTAAAACATTTCTATCAATTTTAACGCTATTCATGTTTTGGCTTGAGCCTTTGCCACTAAAGATTTCTTCAGCAGTAGCTTGTGCTATTTTTGCTTGTTCCTCGCCATGAATAAGCTTAGTAACAGCATATGCCATTAACTTTTTAGCTTTTCGTATATCTGTTTTGCACTCATTTTCAATCTCTTTAACAGATAAATCACTAAACCACTTCAAAACAACAGCTACGTCTTGGTCGTCAACATTCATCCAATATTGATAAAAGTCATAAACGCTTGTTTTACTGTTGTCAACCCAAAGTGCTCCACCAGAGGTCTTGCCCATTTTTTCGCCTTTAGAGTTAAGAAGGAGCGGCGTTGTCATAACATCTAATGAAATATTTTTCTTACGACGAATTAGCTGCGTTCCAGCAACCATGTTACCCCATTGGTCACTGCCACCAATTTGAAGCACGCAACCATACTTTTCGTTTAAGTATTCAAAGTCGTAGGCTTGAATTGGCATGTAGCCGAGCTCCAAAAAAGTTAAACCGCCGTTTTCAAGACGTTTTTTATATGCTTCAGCAGAAAGCATTACGTTTATATTAAAATAAGTTCCAACATCACGTAAAAAGTCTACATATGTGTAGTTTTTCATCCAGTCATTGTTGCTAACAATAACTGCTGGTGCCTCGCCGTCAGTTTTAATAAACTTTTTGGCAAAAGTTTTGATTTGCTCTAAGTTTTGAGCTACTTTTTCGCTACTAATCATTTCACGCATATCGCTTCTACCAGAAGGGTCGCCAATTTGTGCTGTTGCCCCACCGATAACTAAAATGCCCTTATGTCCTGCCTCTTGCAAAAATCTAAAAGTTCTAAGCGAGCAAAGATGACCAATGTGGAGAGAGTCCGCTGTTGGGTCAATTCCTAAATAAAAGGTTATTGGCTTTCCATTTAATAATGATTTAAGTTTGTTTTGGTCAGTAGTTTGATAAATAAGACCACGCTCCAACAAAAAGTCGTAAAGCTCTAAACCTTGTAGTTTCATAACATTCTCCTAATTTTTAATATTTAATAGTTTAACACACCTAAAAGCTATTGTAAATAAATACACACTACTTTTGCTCCAATTCTTTTGCTATCACTGCTTCGTCATTGTTATCATCACAGATGTTGACAGTGTCCTTGATACATCCTTGAGTAAATACCGGATAATCTTTTTCTACCTTTTCCATTCTCTCTGTAAATATAAACAACAATGGATAACAAATAGACAAAGCAATTATTGCAATTTTTAAGCCAAGCATATCAAGTGTGAGTGACAAGACTAAAAGAATAACAAAAGTTATTACGCGAGCTAAATTAATTACAATCTCTGTTAAAACCTGATGTTCAGCAATATTGTCATACTGCCCTGTCTTTTTCAAAATTACTGTTCGTTGATAGTCTGAAGTGTATGCTGTTATGCAATGCACTAGTGAAATACAGCCATTAAAAATCAAATATGACCACTTTTCTATTATAATGGCAACAATAACAGACGCTAATATGCTGATAATAGAAAAGATAATGTATAACACTTTTCTATGCCCTTCTTTTGTAAATCTTTTAAATAGCAACAATGCCATAAAAGAAGTAAAAGAAAATAGTGCTGTAAATAGACCTAGATTCAAGTTGGTTTTAAAAGTATACACTGTGAGTAAAGACACTATTGTTGACCCAATAGTGGTAAGTCCATATGAAAAAATAACTGGATAAAAGTTTTTAATTCTTTTAATATCATAAGATTTGTCTTTTACCAGTGTTTTTATATATTTAATAGGCTCAAACGATGAATTTTCTGGTCTTTTACTTTTGATAAATATTGTTAAAATAAGTTGTATCGCAACGAAAGCAAGTACATAAAAAGAAACTGTCACAAAGGTTGAATTATCTATTAGCAAGCCGAGTAAAATTGGGAATATCATATTACAAGATTTATTCAATACTTGGTATACGACAATAAATTTATCAGCATGTGCCCTTGGTACCATTTCAATCTTCATAACATTATAGCTGGCATAATAAATTCCAAGAGCTATACCATAAAGCGAGCCTGCTAAAAATGCCATTTTAGCAATATCTTTACCTAAAAAAATGATAAGTACAATAAATCCACCAACAAGGAAAACACCTAATCTATAATACCAAACTCTATTAGACCTATCAACAAGATAACTCATTAAAAAGCTTCCAAGCCCTAAAAACAAATAAAAAGCTATATAATACTGAGCAATTTGATTAACAGAAACACTAAGCGGGGCATCAGCATTTATGCTAATAATAAATGACACCATGAATGTTGATGCAAAAATGCACGTTAGACCCTCAATAATATGAGCAAGTTGCAACGCCCAGGTGCTCATATTCATTCTTTGCTTAGCTGAGATATTGCTTGGAGAATAAGTGTAAGCCATGGTTTTTCCCTTTCGTGATTTTTTTAAATTTTAACATAAGCAATTAAAAATAACAATTAAATAAAATATTATTGCAAAAATTTATTTGCTAACCTTATTAAAACATGTATATAATATCTTTAATATATCTTTTAGGAGAACATAATGGGATTTTTTAAAAATAACCTTCTTAAAGCCATTGAGTGGCAAGACCCAACAAAAACTACAATTTTGTATAAGTATCCAATGGACGGTCGCCAAATTCAATTTGGCTCAAAATTAACTGTACGTGAGTCACAAGTGGCAATCTTTATGAACAAAGGCAAAATTGCAGACGTCTTTACTCCAGGAATGTATACACTAAAAGCAAGTAATATTCCTATTTTAACCCAGCTTCTTGCCCTTCCTTACGGTTTCAAATCTCCATTTTATGCCGATGTATTCTTTGTAAACACAAAACAATTCACCAACCAAAAATGGGGCACAGCAAGCCCAATAACTATGCGTGACAATGAGTTTGGAACAATCAGACTTCGTGGGTTTGGTAGTTACGCTTTTAAAGTGTCTGACCCTGCTCTACTATTAAAAGAGCTCGCTGGCACAAACTCTACTTTCAGCACTGATGATATCAATGCCTTTTTAAGAAGCCACCTAGTTGCTTCTATTTCAGACACTATAGCAGAAGCACATATAAGTGCTTTAGATTTAAGTGCTAACTACACTGAGTTTAGTAAAACTGCACTTGAAAATGCAAAGCCTGTATTTAGCGAGTTTGGTCTTAGTTTAACTAAACTCATAATTGAAAACATCTCCTTCCCTGAAGAAGTGGAAAAAGCAATAGATGCACGCTCTTCTATTGGCGTAATGGGCAATTCTATGGACGAGTTTGTTAAATACCAATCAGCTAAAGCTATTGGAAATATGGCAAACAACAAGGGGACTTCCCCTATTGGAGCTGAGCTTGGAGCTGGCCTTGCCATTGGCGAGCTTATGAGAGACAGTTTATCTAATAAACCAAAATCTAAGAGCAAAAAAGAATTAGTTTTCTGCGAAAATTGCGGTGCTGAAAACAAAAAGTCTGCTAAATTCTGCACTGAATGCGGTAACAAAATGGCAACCTCTAACAAATGCAAAAATTGCGGTGCTGAGGTTTCAAACGCTGCTAAGTTCTGCCCTGAGTGCGGTAATAAATTATAATAAAAAACAGCTGAAATCAGCTGTTTTTATTTTTATAAACTTAAATATTTTTCTAGATTAAATTTATTCCACATGTTGAGATTCTCTGGTGGATAAACTCTAAATACTAACTTATCTTTAGAAATCGGATGATAGATTTTAAGCTCTACTGCAAACAAGTTAAGGCTTGCCTTTTCCATATTTTCAGCATACTTTTGGTCGCCATATATTGGAAGAGCGACATTTGCAAGCTGTACTCTAATCTGATGTCCCCTACCAGTAAATAACTTCACTTTTAAAAGATGCAAATTATCAACACTGTCTAAAACAGTATAATCAAGTTCTGCCCTTTTTGCACCCTCTGTAAGCATAGGAACAACTTTAACTTTATTGTTCACTTCGTCTTTTAGTAAATAGTTTACGAGCTTAGCACTTTTTTGCTTAACATTACCCTTTACTACTGCAAAATATGTTTTTTCTGCTTCGCCATTTCTAAATTGATCACTAAGTCTTGCAGCCGCCTTACTAGTTTTTGCAAACACAACAATGCCACCAGTAGGTCTGTCTAACCTATGAACAAGCCCAACATAAACATTGCCGGGTTTATTGTACTTTTCCTTTATATACTCTTTTGCCATTGTCAAAAGGTCTTTGTCTTTAGATGAATCCTCTTGCGTTGGCACATTCTGAGGCTTTACCACAACTAGTAAATGATTATCTTCATATAATATTTCCATTAATTCTCTCCTATGAACATTGCACTGGTTCCGCAAGGCAATACAACCCCCTTTTCATCTGTAGGCAAGCATAGCTCATACGCTTCACACTTACCTCTTTTATTAGCTAAGCAAATATTCAAAATATTTTCAAGCACAGTCGCTCCAAGCCCAGTAGTATAGCTATTAATTAGTACAAATAGAGGCTTATCTACCAAAACTTTAGAAGCAAGTGCCACAAACTCAAACAAGTTGTCTTCAAGTTTCCACACTTCGCCATTTGTTCCCCTGCCATAGCTTGGCGGGTCCATAATTATTGCATCGTAATAATGCCCTCTTTTTATTTCACGTTCAATAAACTTTCTGCAGTCGTCTACAATATATCTAATTGGTGCGTCTTTAAGCCCACTAAGCTGTGCATTTTGCTTTGCTCTTTCAACCATGTTTTTTGCCGCATCAACGTGGCAAACCTTAGCTCCAGCCTTAGCACAAGCAACTGTTGCACCGCCAGTGTACGCAAATAAATTCAAAACATTAATTTCACGCTTAGCACTCTTAATCAATTCAGCCATTTTGTCCCAGTTATATGCTTGCTCTGGGAACAAGCCTGTATGCTTAAACCCCATAGGCTTAATAGAAAAGGTTAAGTCTTTATACGACACCGTCCATTCGCTTGGTAGCTTTTTATAATTAATCCAACTGCCACCACCAGTGCTAAACCTGTTATATTTAGCATGAAGCCTTTTATCATTTTCTAGCTCGCGACTGCTTTGCCAAATTACTTGCGGATCAGGACGAAGCAAAAAATAATTGCCCCAACGTTCAAGTTTTTGTCCGTTTCCGGTGGCAATTATTTGATAGTCCTTCCAGTCATTTGCTAATTTCATAAATTTATCCTTAATAGTTATCTAAAATTGTTTGCATATCAATAGTGTCACTAGTTACAACAACACCAAGTGGTAATTCATTATAATTACCATTTTTAGTAATAATTACAACAGCTAGTTTGCGATTTGTTTGGAACAAATATAAAACATTATCAATGGTAACCGACGAAGCAACAACCTCATATGTCTGTACACTGCTAGAAATATCTATCGCCTCGTCAACCCCCATTTGCATTAACTCATTTAGGTCAACCTGACCACTGATTGCTGCTCCAATAGCTTCAACCACCATTTTACGATTTATAACGCCAATGAGCGTGCCTTTTTTATAAACTGGGACAACAGAGTAGCCCGTTTCAAACATTTTAATAAGCACGTCGCCAAGAGGCTCGCTATTAACAACACTATATACAGCTCTATTAGCAACAGTGTCCATAACTTTTGGTGGCGTACAAATAAGTCTTGCAATGGACTCAAGTCTTTCAACAACATTAGTATTAGGCTCAGCAATAACCTCTTCTCCACTCCTGTGAACAATGGCATTCCTAAGTCTTCCATACTCAATTAAGTCATCTTCATACTTTTTAATAACAGAATTGATTGATGCAACTCTTCTTATACAATCAGTATAAGTGATTTGAGGCTTGATATTATAAATTTCATGCAAACCTTTATCTAAACGATTATACGCATTAATAAATCTTTTTCCGTTTGTTTCAGCCATATAGATTGCTCCTTACTAACAATATATCATAAATAGCAAACTTTCGTCAATTTGAAAAAAGCAAAAAAGCCTAAATAAAAATTTAGGCTAAACAGCTAAAGTTATCTTAATCAATTTCTAAATCTAAATTCTCAAACAAAGGGTCATCAAGAAACTTTGCAACCGACATATTAAAAGCCCTTGCAAATCTGATAACTGTAGACAACTTAATATCTTTATAATCTTCGTTAAAGATATGGGTCATTGCTGAATGTGACATGCCTGAAATCTTTTCAAGCCTATATTTACTCATCTTATTTACAAAAAGTAAACTAGATAGCCTTAGAGCTAGTGCCTTGTTAACTGTCATAATATATCTCCCCTTTTTGCTTTATAACTATGTTACCAAATAAAATTTTTTTCATAATCGCCCTAAAAGATACCTAGAGACACTTTTTTGTCAAAAACTGACAAAATGTGACCAGCTTTCCTCAAAAGCTAATATGTAAATTTACCTTGCAAAAGCGGAAATTGTAGTGTATAATAAACTTGCTGTGCTAGGTGGGGAGCTAGCGGTGCCCTTAACCTGAGATCCGCTATAGCAGGGCTGAAAGCATTTCTCGGCAATAGGTATGGAAGGTTCGGGAATGGTAAGTGATGTAGATATCAAGGTCTTTTGAAGAGATTAGGTGTGAACCGTGTCAGAGTTTAGCGACAGCAGCACTAAGCATTTATAATTTCTGTTAAAAGGTAGCTTTGAAGGAGTTAACTGCCCTTTTATCACTTCGGTATTTATTGACAAAAAATGATGCACAGCTTTATTTATAAAATAAAAGCCCATAGACTTCTATGGGCTTTTTTATAAGTTATTTTAAAGAATAATTGTAAATTAAAAAAATAAGGCTATTGCCTTATTTTTTTGCTTTTTCAATATAGTTTACTAAATCTCCAACAGTAACTATAGACGGAATTGCTTCATCTGGAATAGAAATATTAAATTCTTCTTCTAAGCTCATTAAAATTTCTACTAAATCCAAAGAATCAGCACCAAGGTCTGAAGCCATATTTGTTGAAGATGAAATCTTAGATTTTTCAATTCTTAATTGTTTTGCAAGAATTTCAATTACTTTTTGTTCAGTCATAATATCCTCCGCTAACTAAATCATTAATATAATTATATCTTTATCTTTTACTATTAGCAAGCAATTACACAAAGTTTTTTACTTAAACCAATCTTTTAAGTCGGCAGACGCCGTGCTTGAAATAGTTATAGTAACGCTTATAGACACCCCACCCCTAACGATATGTAAAGTCACTTTATCGCCTTTATTGATTGCAAAGCAGTGGTCATCAAAGCTAAATGTGCTTATAATATTAACAGTTTTACCTTGGTAAGTAAATGCAATAATCTGGTCGCCAGTCTTTAGTCCAGCACTAGAAACAGCTGATTCTACACTAGTTACTATTACCTTTTGCTTGGCAATTTGTTTGCCATTAATTATATCATATGACATGCCGTCAAGCGACGCACCAACTTCAAAACCAAACAATGCTTTTTGTGGACGTTCTAAGTTGTTTTTAATGATATTATTTGCTAGATTGATTGCAAGGTTACTTGGAATTGCGTAGGCAATATTGTCAATATAACTATCTTGCGATGGTACGTCAACTGCTTTTGCGTTAACAATACCTATTAATCTGCCTTCAATGTCAAATAATCCGCCACCACTATTACCACCGTTAATACCAGCAGATATTCTAATTACACGCCTGTAAGTACCATTAATATTAACAACTTCATAAGGTTTACTGATTATACCGTCAGTAACGCTCTCACCTGTTCCTTGTGGATTACCAATGGCAAGAACCTTTTCGCCGCCAACTACCATGCTACTATCTGCAATTTGTGCAGGCGTTGCAGATGACGTTTTATATTCATTGGAACCTGTAATTTTTAAAACAGCAATATCATAGATAGAGCTATAATTTACAAGTGTAGCTTTAATCGGAACATAAGAATTATGTAAAAGGACGAATATTTCATTAGGATACTTTTGAACAACGTGATAACAAGTTACAATGTAGGCATCACCTTTGCTCTTGTTGTCTTCAAATATAACACCAGCACCTCTGCTGTTCAACTTGTAGAAATTAGATATATCTACATTACTGATAGTACCAGCCGCAACACAAACGGTTGACGAGTTAGCTTTGTTATAGACTGCGGACATGTTTGCTGAATTGCCCTGATCAATGTTGATTGTAACATTGCCCGCCGAAGGGTTATTAGAGCTATTAATATTTGAAAATACCAGTATGCCAAGTATAATGTTAAAAACAATAAGAACACCTACTAAAATCGAAGTAAACTTACTACCTGCCTGTACATTTGCAGTAGCTACTTTTGGCTTTTTGTAACTATTACCTCTAATTATAGGCTCTTTATCATAAGGTATTTTTTCTGAACGTTCATTATTATCGTAATACGCCACTTTTGTATCCTTTACCTGCTCCTATTTTACATCATATTTACGCGATTTAACAAGTGATTTTATACTAATAAAAATTATTGTAAGTAATATTGTACCCGCGAAGAACCATAAAACCCACTTCAAAACCACTTTGTTTTCATCTTTTGATTTTTTTACCTCAATTTTAAGTGTACCACTGTAGCTTTTATTGCTTGGGTCGACCACTCTGTTTGCATCAACGCTCGCTGTTACTACATATTCTCCCGCCTCTTTTGCAGTGATTTCAAAAACTCCATTGCCTAGATAGTTAATAATTAAGTTTTCTGACGAACTTGTAAAAGAAAAGTCTGAAAGCACATTAATCATTGAACTGGCGTGGACATTAATTGTGTATGTCTTGTTAGGCTCAATTTTAATGCTACTCTTGTCAAAATATATAGGATTAAGCTTATTTACGGTAATTGTTTGATTTCCTGAAATTACAGGCGATGAAGTGGATAAACTTGTGTCTAAGCATTGATAAAATATTGTATATTCTCCCTCTTCAGTAAATTTAACCTGCTCATTAAAAGTGGTTTCATAATCAAAATTGCCGCTTGGGCTTTTGATAACAACTCTCCAAACAATATCTTTAAAGCTAACATCTTTAAGGTTTTTATCGCCCTGCCAAGCATACTTTATAGCATCAGCTTTACTAGGGAGCTTCAAGCTATCGTTTACACAAACACTCTCTGCTACCTGTTTATCAAAATAATTGAATGCAGCAAAACGGAAATCCTGTTTTGTCACTGAGTAGTTTGATGTATCTGTAGCTTCTTTTAAATAGAAATCATAAAACTTAAGCATGGCAAAATTAGAGCTATACGGTTGCTTTAATAATTCCTCACTCGGAGGCAATACGTTGTCTGACTTAAACTCAATGTTGATATTTGTTACTGGCGAGTATTTTCCGCCGTCACTATAATTCCCATTTACCTGTGCTAGCTCAAATGGCAATTCAAGCAAATTATAACCAAATGGCAACTGAGCAAGCTCAATGCCTGAGTATTTTTTTAAAAGAACTCTCAATTCCTCGCTTGTTAATTTCCAAGTAAGCCTCGCATTGTTTTGCAAAGTTAAGGTTATAGTCAAATTATGCAGATAAATACTATCAAAATAAACCCAAACAAAAAGCGATAGCTTTGTTTGTTCATCAATACTGCCTTCTCCCTGTACTGTTATGTTTTTATCAAGTATTTGATTTCTTTCGTCGCCAAGGAAACTTATTGCACGCCCATCCATACGTGAGCCGTTTTCAAAGTCAAAAGGCGTAAGTACTGATATATTTTCAGCTGTAAGTCCATACTTGTCTAAATTTTGGTAATAGTTAGAATCTATTAGCTCATATTTAGTAACTTCCTCATCGCTCGCATGCGAAAAATCTAAAGGACGATTTATAAGTGGCATAGCAAAACCTAGCATTACAAATAATGCTACAAACACATATGAAACTGCTCGCTTAATAATTTTCAAATACTTCTCCTATTAAATATTAGGTATCTGCCAATTTATAGGCTCTCTTCCATTCTGCATCAAAAATTCATTGGTTTTTGAAAAGTGTTTACAACCGAAAAAGCCATTGTAAGCAGAAAATGGACTTGGGTGTGCACACGATAAAATTAAATGCTTTCTATTAGTAATTAGAGGAAGCTTACTCTTAGCATTTGCTCCCCAAAGCAAAAATACAACAGGTTTATCAATTTCATTGATTTTTCTAATAATCTCATCAGTAAAAGTCTGCCAGCCATAGGTTGCATGCGAGTTCGGCATACCCTCTCTAACAGTTAAAACAGTGTTTAGCATCAATACACCTTGTCTAGCAAGAGATATTAAACAGCCGTGATTAGGCTCAGTCGTATTTACATCGTCTGCCATTTCTTTGTAAATGTTTTTTAGCGATGGCGGCACAGTAACGCCAGGCATAACTGAAAAACATAAGCCATGTGCTTGCCCTTTACCATGATAAGGATCTTGACCAAGCAGTACTACCTTAATATCATTAAAATCGCAAAGTTTAAGTGCAGAAAAAATCTTATCCTTTGGTGGATATATACGATACTTGTGTGACTCATCATCAACCCTTTGTAGAAGCTCTTTAAAATATGGTTTCTCAAACTCTTCACCAAGCACATTATCCCAAGAATTACCAAAAAAGTTCATAATCCACCTCGATAATTCAAGTTTAACATAATAAAAAAACTTAATCAAACAAATATCAAATATAAATCCCTCTTTTCTCCGCTCTTCCCCTCGTTTGACTATATTGTTTACTCGTTATCATAAACTCCCTCAGTCAGCTCCCGCTGACAGCTCCAAGGGCTGTGTAGCTAGAGGTGTGACTATCTTTCATTTACTCGTTCATCATTCTATCGTTTTCTCGTTATCATAACCCCCTCAGTCAGAGTCAAGCTCTGCCAGCTCCCCACACCTCGCGAGCTAAAGGTGGTGAATGGATATGTCGACATCTCCCCACGCCTCGCGAGCTAAATCTTGTCGTTAAGCTTAAGGTTGCATTCAAAACGAGGCATGAAAAAATCCCAAGGCAGGAGTTTAACCCTCTTGAGATAAGGCGCAAGTCTACATCTAGAGCTAGGAAACAATAATCATATGTTAATAGACTTGTCGTTAAGCTTTAGTTTGCATTCAAAAGGAAGCATAAAAAATCCACGCATGATTTAATCCTCTTGAGATAAGGCTTAGTTTGCATCTAGAGCTAGGAAACAAAAAAAATTCCAGGCACGGGGCATCGTCCGAGTTTGCATTCACTTTTCGCTCGTTTTGCTTATCGCAAAAGTTCGCTTTTGTCTTCATGCAACTCCTCCTCTCCCAATAACAAAAAAAGTACTCTTTTTGTTATTGGGTACCCTTTTAGTTTTTTATATTCCCCTGTCTGAATTTTTTGACATAAACAGGTTTTATGTAATAGACTTTAGTTGATGCCTTGTGCTAGGCTCATAAAAAAATCCACGCAGGAGTTTACTTGGCGTAAATGACTGTGTGGATTTTTTTATAGAAACAACGCACAAGGCGTTAAAAAAAGTCTATTATCTCTTAGAGAATTGAGGAGCCTTACGAGCAGCCTTCAAACCATACTTCTTACGTTCTTTCATACGAGGGTCACGAGTTAAGAAGCCAGCTTTTTTGATGTCAGCCTTATAAGCCTCGTTAGAAATAACAAGAGCACGAGCTAGACCATGACGGCAAGCACCAGCTTGACCAGAAAGACCACCACCGTAAACGTTAACAAAAACGTCATACTTGCTATCAGCACCAACCAAAGCAAGTGGTTGTTTAGCGATATTTACAAGAGTGTCTTGCTTAAAATAATCTTTAACTGGAAGTTTGTTGATAACATAGTTACCAGTACCAGGCACAATTCTAACTCTAGCTACAGATTTTTTTCTGCGACCAGTGCCCCAAATTTGATTTACTTTTGAATTAGTTGCTTTTTTTGCCATAGTTATTACCTTTTACCCTCCAAAACGATTTTTTCAGGTTTTTGAGCTTCATGCCCATGATTTTCATCTTTGTAGACTCTCAATTTCTTGATCATTTGTCTACCGATACGATTTTTAGGAAGCATACCTTTAACAGCTTCAAAAACAGCCTTGTCAGATTTGTTTCTTAGCATTTCTTTATATTGAATTTCTTTAAGACCGCCAACATAAAGAGTGTGATAACGATAATACTTTTGTTCCATTTTGCGACCAGTTAAAACAACTTTATCAGTGTTTACAACAATAACATGATCACCAGCGTCAACATTAGGAGTGAACTCTGGTTTATTTTTTCCACGCAAAATAGTAGCTACTTGGCTAGCAAGTCTACCAAGAGGCATGTTAGTAGCATCAACTAAGTACCATTTATCTGATTTATCGGCTTTATTGTGAATATAAGTTTTCATAATTATTTCCTTAAATTTAATAATTTATTGAGCTTTCGCTTTAAGCGGTTGAGATGTAGACCACTATGCCCGAAAGCATTATGCTTTGATATTCTATAATAATTTGCAAAATAAGTCAATAAATAATTTAATTTTTTTGCAAACTTTTTAAGTTATCAGCACATTTTATTAATTAATACTCAACTTTTAGTAAATACAAGCTGTTTGCTGGCATGGTCTTCCCCGCTTTAGCTCTATTTTTTGCCTTGATTATTTGAATCACATCACTCGGCTCAATAATTCCCTTTCCAACATTTATAAGCGTGCCCATTATAATTCTGACCATGTTGTACAAAAATCCGTTGCCAGTTATTTCAAAAATATAGTAGTCGTGAGCCGCAATTATCTTTGCATCAAAAATTGTTCTTACAAAATTCGTCTTGCCACTCTTCCTCGCAACAAAAGATGTGAAATCATGCTCGCCTATTAAATACTTGCATGCCTCACACATTTTACCAATATCTATATTATCATTTACTCTTAAAGCTCTGTTTTCAAATAAAGGTCTTTCAACTCTAGACAAATAGAACTTGTACCAATAAGTCTTTTTCTTAGCTGTAAATCTCGCGTCAAAAGTATCATCAACAACTTCAAGCCCTACAACTTTTACATCACTAGGCAAAAATGCGTTTATCGTTTGAGCATTTATAGGTTTTTTGAGCGTTTTAGGCTCATCATAATGTAATACTGCACCAAGTGCATGCACCCCAGCATCAGTTCTTCCCGACGCAAAAGTCTTGACTTTAACTTGATATATTTTTTCAAGAGCATCTTCAAGTTCTTTTTCTACTGTTCTTTTGCCCGGTTGTACTTGATAACCACAAAAGTTGGTGCCGTCATATTCTACTATTAGTTTGATTCTTTCCATAATAAAGATTATATCATATAAAAAATGTTTATGGAAATAGTTTTTTAATAAAACTATAAACTCAATGTGTTTGACCTTTGTGCGTGATAATGTTTATAATATGCATAGAATAATAATATAGAGGTAATAATGAAGAATTTTATAACAACAGACGGCAATACAGCTGCTGCCAGCATGGCATATATGATGAGCGAAATGGCTTTCATATACCCAATAACTCCCTCATCGCCAATGGCTGAAAGCGTTGACGCATGGAGCTCAAGCGGCAAAACAAACATTTTTAATAGAACTGTTAGCCTAACAGAAATGCAATCAGAAGCAGGGGCTGCTGGAGCACTGCATGGTGCATTGTCCGCAGGAAGCCTTGCAACAACCTTTACATCATCGCAAGGTCTTTTGCTTATGCTCCCAAATATGTATAAAATTGCTGGAGAGCTTCTCCCTTGCGTTATCCATGTTGCAGCTAGAACTGTTGCTACCCATGCCCTTTCAATATTTGGCGACCATAGCGATGTTATGAGTGCAAGGCAAACTGGATTTTGCATGCTAGCGAGCTCAAGCGTTCAAGAAGCTCAAGACATGGCACTTGTCAGCCATATTGCTTCACTTAAAAGTTCTTTGCCATTTGTTCACTTTTTTGACGGCTTTAGAACAAGCCACGAAATAAACACCATTGAAAAAATTGATGACCAAACAGTTAAAAACCTTGCCCCAATGGTGGATATTGCGGGCTTTAAAAAACGAGCACTCACTCCGTCTAACCCAACGCAACGTGGCACTGCTCAAAATGAAGACATATACTTCCAAGCAAGAGAAGCATCAAATCCTTACTATAACAATGTAGGTAAAGTAATGGAACAAACCTTTGCAAGCCTTTATAAAGAAACTGGCAGAAAATACTCAAGCTTCGAGTACTATGGTCATAAAGAAGCCGAATATGTTGTAGTTTGCATGGGCTCTGGTGCGGATACCACAGCCTTGCTAGCACAAGAGCTTGCAAAAAATGGTCATAAAGTAGGTGCTATTAAAGTTAGACTATATCGCCCGTTTTTAAGCAAAGCGTTTGTGTCTAAACTTCCAAAGACTACTAAAATCGTTTCAGTACTAGATAGAACAAAAGAAAGCGGTTCTACCTATGAACCTCTTGCACTAGACGTTATTTCTGCACTCTCAGAGTGTAACTTTAATGCAAAAGTGCTTGGCGGTAGATACGGACTTTCTAGCAAAGAGTTCACTCCTTCTCACGCACTTGCAGTTTATAAAAACATGCTTAAAAGCAACCCTAAAGACCACTTCACTGTTGGTATAGACGACGACGTAACCTTTACATCACTAAAAATTGACCAAAATGTAAACCTGCTTAGAAAAGATACTATCAGCTGTAAATTCTTTGGTCTAGGCTCAGACGGAACAGTGTCAGCGAATAAAAACACTGTCAAGATAATTGGCGAACAAGCTGGGCTTTTTGGTCAAGCATACTTTGTATACGATAGTAAAAAGTCTGGTAGCATAACTACCTCACATGTAAGGCTGTCTAAAAGCAAAATAAGTGCACCATACCTTGTTACTGAGTGCGACTTTATTGCTTGTCATAATAAGACATTCCTTGAAAAAATAGATGTGCTAAATGGCATAAAAAAAGGCGGCACATTCCTTTTGAACGCCCCATGGGAAATTCAGGATTTGGAAAAGGAATTGCCAGGTAACATTAAAAAGAAAATCGCAGAAAATAACCTTAACTTTTATATTATAGACGCCGAGGGCTTGGCTTCAAAAGTGGGTTTAAATAGAAGAATAAACCTAATAATGCAAACAGCATTCTTCGCTCTTGTAAATATACTCGAAGTTGATAGTGCTATTGCCCTTATAAAGGACGCGGCTGTTAAAACATACGCATCAAAAGGCGAACATGTACTTGCCATGAACATGACGGCAATAGACAATGCTCTTAAACTGCTTAAAAAAGTTGAGTACCCTGCCTCTTGGAAAAATGCTATAGAAAAAACAGCTAGTTCTGAGATAACTAGTGCATATTATAATGACTATATAAAACCAATTATGGAGTTAAAGGGCGATAGTCTAAAAGTGTCAGCAATGAACCCAAGTGGCGAAGTCCCAACAGGCACAAGTGCTTTTGAAAAACGTAATATTTCTACAGCTCTACCTTGCTGGGTTAGCGAAAATTGTATTCAGTGTAACCAGTGTGCTCTTGTCTGCCCTCATGCTTGCATTAGACCATACCTCGTTAAAAGCGATAGCAAGCTAAGCAAACAAACGGGTGCAATCAAGGCTCTAGGCGTAAACGGCTATGACTTTAAAATCCAAGTCAGTCCTATGGACTGCACAGGCTGCGGCAACTGTGCTCATGTTTGCCCTGCAAAAAATAAAGCTATTGAAATGGTCAAAACTGAAGATATTTTTGATAAAGAGAATAACAACTACAACCTCCTTAAAGATGTAGAGAATATCGATACCATTTTTAAAAAAGAAACAGTAAAGGGCAGCCAGTTTGAAAAACCATTGTTTGAATTCTCTGGGGCGTGTGCTGGTTGTGGCGAAACACCATATATTAAGCTTCTATCTCAGTTGTACGGCAAAAACTTAATCATTGCTAATGCTACTGGTTGTTCAAGCATCTATGGCGGTTCTTCCCCTACTTGTCCATTCGCCAAATCAAAAGAAGGCTATGGCCCTGCGTGGGCAAACAGCTTGTTTGAAGACAATGCGGAATTTGGTCTTGGCATTAAAAAAGCTAATGACAAAAATAGAGAAGCATTGACTCATGAAATCAACCTTGCACTAAGCGATAAGAGCTTATCTGTAAGTTTAAAAGCATCATTAAAAGAATGGCTAAACCAAGACAAAAAAGACCAAAAACTTGCAGAAAAAATCCGAAAAATTATTGACGAAAATGTGCACAAAAATCCAACCCCTATTCTAATTAATTTATATAGCTTGTCTGCGAGCTTGTTTGATAGCACTGTTTGGATTATAGGTGGCGACGGCTGGGCATATGACATTGGCTTTGGCGGTCTAGACCACGTACTTCACTCTGATGAAAAAATAAGAGTTTTGGTTCTTGACACAGAGCTTTATAGTAATACTGGCGGTCAAGCAAGTAAAGCAACACCAATGGGTTCTACAGCAAAGTTCGCGACAAGCGGAAAACGCACTCATAAAAAAGACCTCGGTGCCATTGCTATGAACTATCCAAATGTATATGTGGCAAGTGTATCACTCGGAGCATCAATGGCTCAAACAATAACTGCTTTCAAAGAAGCTGAAGAACATAATGGACCATCACTTATTATCGCCTATTGCCCTTGCATAAACCATGGCACTGATATGTCAAACACTATAAATCAAGAAAAACTAGCCGTTGAAACAGGCTATTGGAACTTATATCGATATAGTAAAGAAAAGGGCTTGATAGTAGATTATTCTGACGTTAAAATGCAATATGGTGAGTTTTTAAAAACACAATCTAGATATTTCACACTAGCTAAAAAACACGCAGAAATTGCAACGCCTCTATTTGAAAAAGCAGAAAGCTATGCTAAAAATCGCCTAGCCCGTTATGTAAAAATACAACAAAATTTATAGACCAAAACATGGAAACTTGAAATAGACGAGTAAACAAAACCAGCACTAAATAGTGCTGGTTTTTTATATATACTTTTTACTTTTAATGTTAGGCAAAATTTTGCTTTCTAGCTCTTTAACAATTGGACTTTTATAGTGTCTATTTATCAAATAGTCACTGCCAGCTGTGATAGAACTAATACCCATTTCTGTTTTAAACTGTTCTAAAGTATAATTTAATTTCACAGTACAGTCAGAAACATTCCAGCCACTTGGCAAAGTTTGAAACTCGCAATAAAGAGTTGGAGGCGAGCCAAGAACCAAACCGGTACCTGAAAAAGCACTTGTTGCTGTTCTTACACTATTTGGAACAAAAATACTTCCCGAGCTACACCTAAATGCTTTATTTTCAATACTTGTTACCGAGTTTGGAATAATCATATAGGTTAAAGGAACGTTCTCAAAAGCACTCTCTCCAATTGTTACTATAGAATTTGGGATTTTAGTATTTTTACATCCAACAATAAGCTTGTTCGTAGCAGTTTCGATTATTGCATTACAATTATTTCTGCTATCATATTTATTGTTATCTCCATCAACATAAATTTGTTCCAAAAACAAACAATTTTCAAACGCACCGTGTTCTATAGTATTTACACTTTTGGGAATATTTACTTGTGTAATACGAGAAATGTTGAAAGAACTGCTAGATATTATCTCAACCGTTGTAGGTATAATTGTCCTTCTATTTGCATAAATAAGTTTGTTAGTCGCTGTTTCAATTACACCATTACAGTTGCCTCTACTATCATATTTAGTATTGTCTTTATCGACTTTAATCTCAACACTTCCTGAATTAGGATTCGTACTCAAAACAGTAAAATCAAAATCAATAAAAGCAAAAGATGTTACTGAAGAAGGTACAAATAATCTTTTAAAAGCACCCATTCCGAGTATAGAAAAATTGATTTCACTAATACTATCAGGAATTACTAGCTCAGTTAAGTTAGGACAGTTTGACATAATATCAGTCACCACTCTCTTTACCATGTCAGAAAAATAAATTTTTGTTACTTCACTATCTCGTATAAAAATATCAGCAAGTCTGCTATATTCAGGATTGCTAGGAAAAACAACCTCGCCTGTTGCTCCTTCTTTTATGCTTACGCTACCATTGTCTAAATTCAGCTTATCCATAGTAGCACTCTTTGTATAAAAATCATTACTAGATAACAATAAAACAATAAGCTCTTCATCTGTTTTTGCGGCTTTGTTTAGTGTTTTTACATAATTCTTGTCTAAAAACCAACCATTTATAGGATTTTCAGGATTGATTTGACTTAAGTCTGGCTCTCCATCCCTAATAAAATCAAAAACAAGTGACTTATATAGCACCTCATCAACATAAAAATTCCAACGTGTTTCATAATAATCCCCAAAGGTGTTTTTGTCTATTATTGCGTTCCCTCCAACTACCAAGTTTGCACCCTTTTCAACATATATTGACGGAGAAAAGGTTGCACTATTGCCTGTTATTGTTCCACCCTCGATTATGCATGTTCCGCCACTAGCTACATATATCGCTCCGCCATATCTTGCGGTACATCCTGTTATTGTTCCGCCCGTCATGGTAAACGTTGCACCATTTGATATGTATATCGCTCCGCCATACTTTGTTGTATGGTTACTTATTGTTCCCTCACTCATTGTGAACCTTGCGTTCTCGTCCAAAAACATTGCTGAGCCTTTTTGGCTTACATCTGCATATTCTGCTCCTGTTTCTGTTGCAAAAACACTTTTGAGGGGCTTACTATTTTTGCCTGTATTAGTAAAAAATCCAATACCGAAAAACAAACCAAGCATAGCTGATGCTATGCTAATTCCAAAAATAAAAGCAATTAAAATTATATTCTTTTTCATTTATACCTTGTTTTTTATTAGTTATCTAGCCCAATTTATTACAACTTAGTCCCTCGCGAGCTAAGAAGGGGACGGAGCAAAGCCGACAGCTCCAGGGGCTTGGAGCCTAAAAGAGGGTGCTCCATTCATGGCTTACTTTCAAGCCTCTTCATTTCTTCACTGTGAAATTATACCCCCCCCCCCCGTTTGTGTCAAACGTTTTATGCTCTTTACGGGTACTTATTTGT
>CATKXA010000005.1 GCA_949840475.1 uncultured Thermoanaerobacterales bacterium
CTTTAAGTACAGCTGTAGAGAGTGCACTTCGTGGCTGAAAGAGTGCGTAGTCAAGGCTTAAATGTGAAACCACCTATAACCAAATTTTGAGGCTGCTAAAAAGAGTGATTAGTATTTTATTACTAATAAGTAAGGTGGAACCGCGGAAAATTTTTCGTCCTTACGCGAATGCACAAAAAGTGCAAATGCGTAGGGCTTTTTATTTGTTTTACGTAAAAAAACATGAAATAAGGAGAAAAAAATGAAAATCAAACTAAGAGATGAAGTAAGAGAATACGATAGTGGTGTAACAGCTTTAGACATTGCTTCAAGCATTTCAGAGGGTCTAGCTAGAACTGCTATCTGTGCAAAGGTTGACGGCAAGCTTTATGATCTAACTAGAAAGATAGAAAAAGATGCTGAGGTTCAAATTTTAACAAGCAAAGATGCTGAGGCAAAAATGGTTATGCGTCACACTACTGCACACATTTTAGCTCAGGCAGTTAAGAGCATTTATCCTAATGCTAAACTTTCTATTGGTCCTGCAACTAATGATGGTTTTTATTACGACTTTGAGTTTAAAACTCCAATAAATAATGATGATCTCGCAAAAATAGAAGCTGAGATGAAAAAAATCATCAAAGCAAACTTTGAAATCAAAAGAGAAGTTGTATCAAGAGCTAAAGCATTAAAGTGGGCAAAAGAAGAAAAAGAGAACTATAAAATTGAGCTTGTCAATGACGTTCCAGAAAACGAAGAAGTAACAATGTATACTCAAGGCGACTTTACAGACATTTGTCGTGGTCCGCATCTTCGTTCAACTGGTTATGTTAAGGCATTTAAGCTTACAAAACTTGCTGGTGCTTACTTTAGAGGCGATGAAAAGAATAAAATGCTTACTCGTATCTATGGCGTAGTTTTTGATAAGGCTAGTGAAATGGAAGCATATTTTAAAATGCTTGAAGAGGCTGAGAAGCGTGACCACCGTAAGCTTGGCCCTGCACTAGATTTGTTTATGTTCCATGAAACAGCTCCTGGAATGCCATATTGGCTACCTAAGGGCTGGAAAATGTTTAATATCTTGCTTAACTTCTGGCGTGATGTTCACGAAGAACATGGTTATCAAGAAATTTCAGCTCCTATTATTAACAATGTTTCACTATGGAAAACTAGTGGGCACTGGGATCATTATAGAGAAGACATGTTCAAAGTTATGCCAGAAAACAATGGCAGCGAGCCAGACAATGCAATCAAGCCAATGAACTGTCCGAATGCTATGCTAATATTTAAAAACAAAGTTAGAAGCTATCGCGATTTGCCTCTAAGAGTTAGTGACTGTGATATCTTGCACCGCGACGAAAAGAGTGGTACGCTTCACGGCCTATTGCGTGTTCGTTTGTTTAGGCAAGACGATTCACACAACTTCATCAGAGTAGACCAAATAAAGAGTGAGTTTAACCATTTATTTGATTTGGCTGATAGTTTTTATAAGATCTTTGGTATCAAATATGTTCCAATGCTATCAACTAGACCTGCTGACTTTATGGGCGATATAAATGTTTGGAATGAAGCTGAGGCAGTGCTTAGAGAAATCCTTGATACAAGATATGGCGAAGGTAATTATCAGGTAGACGAGGGTGGCGGTGCTTTCTATGGTCCAAAGATTGACCTTAAGATGTACGATGCTATTGGCCGTGAATGGCAAACAGGTACTTTCCAATTAGATATGCAGTTGCCAGGCAGATTTGGACTAACATATACAGACAAAGACGGCTCAAGAAAAACTCCTATAGTTGTACATAGAGTTGTTTATGGTTCACTAGAAAGATTTATTGGTATCTTGATTGAAAACTTTGCTGGAAGCTTCCCATTCTGGTTCTCTCCAGTTCAAGTTGGCATCGTTCCAGTATCTGAAGTGCATTTTGAGTATGCTAGTGAGGTAAGAAAGCTTTTAAAGAAAGCTGGGGTTCGAGCTGAAGTTGATTTGAGCGATAACGGCATGGGTCAAAAGGTTAGAAGCTATCAAACTCAAAAGGTGCCTTACACTTTGGTTGTTGGCGATAAAGAGCGTGAGAGCAGAAGCGTGGCTGTTAGAACTCGTGACGGAAAACAGCTTGGAAGTGTTAGCATTGATAAGTTCATTGAAGCTTGTAAAATGTTAAATGAAGAAAAAAGTTTGGAACTTGTTGAAAAGTTTTAATAAAATCATTGACAAGTTGTCAAACATGTTGTAAACTACATTTGCTTTAAAAGAGAAAGACCACTTTCCACCAATCGAATGAAAGATTTTGCTTGGTTAATCAGTTTTCATTAATTAGCTTTTAAGCTATTATTATGATAATTTGATGAGTGGTTTTTAAACACTCATTTTTTTAGGTCTTTCAAAACAAGAGCGGGAGGATAAGACTATAAAACAAGAACATCAATTAAACGGCGACATAACTGATAAACAAGTAAGAGTTATCGGTGCAAATGGCGAACAACTAGGAATTATGTCAAGCAGCGAGGCAAACAGCTTAGCAGATAGCCAAAACTTAGACCTAGTAAAAATATCACCAAATGCAGTTCCACCTGTGTGCAAAATAATGGACTATGGCAAATTCATGTTTGATAAAGCTAAGCGTGAAAAAGAACAACGCAAAAATCAAAAGATTGTAGAGCTAAAAGAAGTTCAACTTTCTATGACTATTGAGCAACATGATATTGACATCAAAGCAAAAAATGCTTTAAAGTTCTTGCAAGCTGGAAATAAAGTTAAAGTCGTTTTGAGAATGCGTGGTAGACAGCAAGCTTACTCGGCTAAAGGTATTGAGATTGTAAACAATTTCTGCAACCAAGTTGAAGAATTTGCAAGCAAAGAAAAAGATCCTAAGGTAGAGGGCAGAAATGTTGTTGTGGTTTTAAGCCCAAAAGTAAAAAAATAATAAAAGCGAAAGGAGAAAAATATTATGCCAAAACAAAAAAATAGTAGTGCCGCTAAAAAAAGATTTGTCGTGCTTAAAGGTGGCAAAGTTAAACGTGCTAGACAAAACAAACGTCATATTTTGACAAAGAAAGAAACAGGCCGTAAACGCGATTTAAGAAGAACTGGTTATGTTTCACCAACTCAAGCTAAAACTATAAAGAAGCTTGTAGGAAATCAAGACTAAGAGGAGATAGAAAGTTATGAGAATTAAAAGAGGCGTTAATGCAAACAAAAAAAGAGTAAAAATTCGTAAGCTTTCTAAAGGCTATCGTGGTTCTAAGAGCAAACTTTATAGAGTTGCTAGAGAAGCCGTAATGAAGAGCCAAAATTATGCTTACATTGGACGTAAAAACAAAAAACGTGATATGAGAACACTATGGATTGCTAGAATCAATGCTGGTGCTCGTGAATATGGTTTAAGCTACAGCAAAATGATGCATGGCTTAAAGGTTGCAAACATTGAGCTTAACAGAAAAGTTCTTGCAGAGCTTGCTGTTAATAATAAAGAGGCTTTTAAAGAGCTTGCTTTGAAAGCAAAAGCAGCTTTATAGGGCGGATTTCACGCCTTGCAAGGTGTTACTTCAAAAAATTCCACACAGTCATTTATGTCAATAAACTCCTGCGTGGGATTTTTTTTGTGCCTTTTGCAAGGCGTAAACTCCGCCCTATAAAAATTAATAAGTTTTAAATAGAGGGGACCTCGAAACAAAAATGAATTTTTGTTTTTGGGAGAGGAAGAACCATGCGAAAGTAAAGCAATGCTAAGCAAAAAGCAAAACATGTAAAGCCAAGCATGAGTTCTGACGAAAACTCCTGCCTTGTGATTTTTTGGTGCCTTGTTATATACGTAAACTCCGCCCTATAAAATAAAAGCAACACCGCTCGTGGATTTTTCTTTATTCTTTGTTATAGCACTAATCTTTGCTCTATGAAAAAAATAGTACGTATAAATGCTAAGCTAAAAGCAAAACGAGTAAACTTAGGTAAAAGATGACGATAACTTTAGTTTTAAATGGTTTTTAAGCAAAATTGCTTGCCAAATTGAGAAAAAAACAAGTAAACTTTAGTAAAGGTGAATTAATGGAAATCATATCTAGTGTAAATAATCCGCTTGTTAAAAGAGCGAGCAGTTTGTCAGAAAAGAAATATCGTAGATACTATTGTACTTTTTTAGTTGAGGGCTATAAGCTCGTCAATGAAATAGTTTGCGGGGCACTAGAGCTTGAAAAGCTGTATGTTGAGAGTACATATCTTACTAAATATAGTGATTTGATTGCTAAATGTGAACCTAATGTCGCAGTGCTTAGCAAGGTTGCGTTTGATAAGATATCAGATACTATATCTAGTCAAGGAATAATAGCAGAAGTAAAGATGAGGCCGTCGCTTGAGCTTTCTTTAGAGCAACCAATACTCGTTTTAGATAGAATATCAGACCCCGGCAATCTTGGAACAATAATAAGAACTGCTGCCGCAACGGGTTTTAGGGATATTGTGTTGATATCATGCGTTGACCCATACAATCCCAAAACTGTTAGAAGTAGTTGTGGTGGAATATTCTATACAGAGTTTTATCCGCTAACTTATGAAGAACTTGAAGAAGAAATACAAAGCTATAATTTACCAGTGTATATTGCAGATATGAAAGGCGAGAACTTGTTTAGATTTCAAGCGGAAGACAGGTATGCTCTTGTTATAGGCAACGAGGGGGCAGGCGTTAGTGACCAGCTAAAAGAGCTTAGCACAAGGTCAATAAGCATTCCAATGAAAAGCCAAATGGAGTCACTAAATGCGGGAGTGTCTGCAAGTATTATAATGTATCAGTTAAAAAAGGACGAATTGAACTAAAAAAACATTTGTCAAAATCAAGATTATAAGTTAAAATATAAAAGTTAAATATATTGGAGGAAATTTATGAGCGGACATTCAAAGTGGCATAATATACAAGCAACCAAGGGTAAGGCTGACGCTGCTCGTGGTAAAATTTTTACAAAGATTGGTAGAGAAATTGCAGTTGCTGTTAAACTTGGCGGTGCAGACCCTAATACCAACAGCAAACTATACGATGTTATACAAAAGGCGAAGCAAAACAACATGCCTAATGATAACATTCAAAGAAGTATAAAAAAGGCAAGCGGAGAAACAGATAGTGCAAACTATACATCTTGTGTTTACGAGGGTTACGGCACTAATGGCGTTGCATTTATTGTTGAATGTTTAACAGACAATAAAAATAGAACAGCATCAGATGTTCGTCATTTATTCACTCGTTGTGGCGGCGGATTAGGAGCTTCTGGTTCGGTTATGTATAACTTTAACTATAAAGGCGTTATAGTTATTGAAAATGACGGCAAGATTGATGAAGACGAGTTGATGATGTCGGCTTTGGATGCAGGAGCAGACGACATTATCACTGAAGAAGATTCATTTGTTGTTTATACTCCAGCAGACGGCTTGCATGCAGTTGTTAAGGCTTTTGAGGCTGCGGGTTATAACATTGCTTCTAGTGGCAATGAATACATACCTATGAACACTGTAACTTTGCCAAAAGACAAAATGGCGTCAGTTGAAAAACTTTACGACGCACTTGAAGATCTTGACGATGTGCAAAACGTTTACCATAACGCAGAAGAAGAATAAAAAATCAGTCCCAAAAGTTTGGGACTTTTTTTTTGCTATTGCAAAATAATAACAAATATGCTATAATTTATACATAGCGAAATAATAAGTTTGGAAGGAAGAGATATGTCAAAAATCACTTTAGAGGATATCAAAATAGGGGGGGGTCCGGCTCCTGCGGAGCTAAGAGAACTAGTTAAAAGTTCTTACGACGGGGCTTCCTATAATGTTCCAGCAAAACTTGCTAGGCCAATTAAAGCTTTTGTTGTTAGATACAACAACGCACATCCAAATGAGCAAACTAACTTGCTTGAGGTTTATGACCTATTGGCTGGAGTTGTAAGAACCGACGAGGAACGAGATAATCTTTATATCCAAGAAGTTAAGTCGAAAATGGATGAAAACAATTTAATAGTTGCAATTTGCCCTAAGATTATCAGCTATTTTTGCTCAAGAGGTAATACAAGGTATGTAAAGGCGGATAGCAGAGCCATTTCTAAAGTAATAGAAAAGTTCGTGCCTGGTGCTGTGTATAAGCCACACAAAGAGTTTACGGACCAAGAAATAGTAAATATGCTAAAAGCCGTTACAGATGAAAACGGTGTAGTCGACTTATCTAAAGATAAAACGTTGTTAAGTGTGTTTAGAATGAAAAGCCATGTAAAAAGGTCTAATAATTTAACATATGGCGAAATTTTGGACCAACTAGGTTATAAGTATAGCTACATAAAAGGTGCACCTATTGACAAGCAAACACATATAACAAACATTTTAGATTGTCTTGATGAAGATACACATGAAATTAATGATTTATTTACTAAATATCCAACGACTTATTCTTGTATTTTTAAATTGGCTAAAAGAGAAAATATATCAATCGAAGAGGCAATTAATTTATACCTTAAAGATGAAATTAATTATAGAGTTTATTATGACGCAACAAGAGTTTCTAAATACAGTTTTAATAACCCTAAATTTAAAGAGTTGTTTGATTGCTATAAAGAAAGTGTAGTTCATGCAATAAAGTCGTGCATGAAACCAGACGGAACGATGTCGGGCTTTGTGTACTTTACAGCAGCTTACGGAATAGTTAAAGAAATAAGTGTCTTTAATAATATTTCTATGCAAGAAGCAGTAAATCTTTTTGTTCAAGATGCGATTTATGTTCCAGCCCCAGAGAAGAAGTTTAGTTACAAAACCCCAAAAGATATTTTTGAGGCACTAAAATACTATGAGGACGAAAATGGCTGTGTAGATAGTGCGAGAAAAAACACACATTTAATGCAATCACTTAGAAACTTAGCTTTGAGTGAGGGAAAAAACCTTGGCGAATATATTGCAAGTAACCCTAACATCCGTTTTTCAAAGTTTAAGTTTAATGTTGACGCCATAGATTTCGTTGTTTGCATGCTAAATCATAAGCACAATGGTAATTTAAGAGAGTTATATTTAAAAGATAAAAAACTTTATGATATGCTAAGAAAAGTAAGGTACTTTTTTCCAGATGGTGCTAAAGCGACTATTGAAGAAACAGCTGAAGCATTAGGTTTTTACTACGAAGGTTTACATACCCCTTTTGAAATAAGTGAGAGAGAAATAATTTCCGATATACATAAAATATATGGAAATGAAACTGATCTAGAAAACGTAGGCGATCATAAAGCTCTTTATAGAAAGATTCTTAGATATTCTGGGCTTGTTGGTAAAAATATTGAAGACACATTAAAAGACTTGGGTTATACATATAAATATGATAGGAGATATAATTCTCAGTCAAGGCTTAACAAAGTTCAGCTTTCAATAGAGGAGTATATTGAATATATAAATATTAAGGGAAAAGAATTACCAAAAGAAGACCTTTTGGAAGCGGAATAATAAAAAGTGGCGGTTGCCACTTTTTATTTTACTTGATATTTTGCTTGCAATTTTATTCAAGTCGTTATATACTTAATTAAAGTTAAACAAATAGAGTTTGTTTTTTATTTTTTTAAGTTTAAAAAGTTTTTAAGGGGATATAATGTCTTATAAAAATTCTGTAAGATTGCTTACTTCAAACTTTGTTATTGTTTGGAAGCAACTTTTATATATGCTTGTAGTATGTCTATTAACAGCTGGTATCTTTTATGGTGCTGCTTATCAAAGCATAGAAGTTTTAAAAGCTGAAGGCGTTATAAAAGAACTTGGGAACATTTTTGAAACAATGTATACTGCACCTGTAGATATTGTTAAAGCTATTGTGGCTGCATTTTCACATATGTCAGCAGTGCTTTCTGCAAACTTTTCTACACTCTGGCTTAGCTTAGTTTCAACAGCACTCGTGGGTGTATTATATTACTTATTAAAAAACATTTCTATGTATAACATTTCTAGTGTTATGTACATGAAAATGACTAGCTTTGCTAGCATTGGTTACACAAGAAATCTTATTTCGACTCTTTGGCAAGCAGTTCGCTACAGCTTTGCTAAATTTGTTTACTCACTTCCAATATTTGCACTCAAGGCTTTAACTATATACACATACTTTAATCTTGTGTCTTCAACACTATCTATGTATATTGGGATTTTCATTGTAATGGTAATAATCTTATTATTGTCTGCAATAGAACTTGCTCTATTTACTGGTATGGCAGGCAAGATGCTTGACAATAATGGAAATATGTCTGCATTCAAAGCGTTCTTTGCTGGAAACGTTGTTGTGTTTAAGGATTTACCAAGAGTGTATTCAAATGCAATTATTGTTGCTATAACTTTGGTGTTTGTTAATGCATTCTTAGGCTTATTTACACTAGGTGCTGCGTTAATCATTACATTGCCTGCAAGCATGGTGTTTGTTTCTATCTTTGAATTAACTGCATTTATTGGTGCTAAACGTGAGAGATATTATTTGACTGAGAGTTTGCTTGCAAACCCATCGCCAAAGAAGAAATAGTAAATTAAAAACAAAGTTTGTTTTATAAATAAAATAGGAGAATATTAATGGACAGAATTGATAAATTTTTGTCGACCTCTTCAGATGCTAAAAATTCTGAAGAAGGCAAAACAAAGGCAATAGCAAGAAAAAAAACTATAAAAGAAAATAATATGTCAAACTTGCAAAAAGCCAAAGCTAGAAAAAAAGCTGCAGAAGCAAAAAAAGAAAACGAGGCAGCTGAGGTAGTAGAGGTTAGTGCTACTGTTAAGAAAAAGGTGTTCACAAGTGAACAAAATAATAAAGTGGTTTCAATAGGTGCAAAAAACACTAAAAAAACTGCTACAACTGCTGAAGTGACTGAAGTTACAAAAAAGCCAAAGGTGCTTTTTTCTAAAAACTCACTTAAAGTTATCTTCCTAGGTGGTATTGGCGAAATCGGCAAGAACATGACGGCATTAGAATATGGCGATGATATTATGATTATCGATTGTGGCGTAATGTTCCCAGGCGAAGACATGCCTGGCGTTGACTTGGTAATACCAGACTTTTCATATTTAAAAGACAATGCTGATAAAATTAGAGGTGTTGTTGTTACTCATGGTCACGAGGACCATATTGGAGCACTTCCATACTTTTTGAAAGACTTTAAAGTGCCTGTATATGCATCTAAGTTAACATTGACACTTCTTGATAACAAGCTTAGAGATCATAAAATCACAAATATCAAAGAGCTAGCAGTTGAACCACATATGCATGTTAAGCTTGGTTGTTTTGATGTTGAATTTATTAAGGTCAACCACTCAATACCAGGAGCTTTCGCTCTTTCTATTACTACGCCTGTTGGTATTGTTTTCCATACTGGGGACTTTAAAATTGACTACACACCAATAGATGGTGGACGAATTGATTTGGCTCGTATTGCCCAAATAGGCGACAAGGGTGTTACGCTTTTGATGTGCGAATCAACAAACGTTGAAAGAGAAGGCTACACTTTAAGTGAAAAAGTTATAGGCGACAGGTTAGAAAGTATATTTATAGAAAACGCTTCAAGACGTTTGTTTGTTGCTACTTTCTCAAGTAACATTTATCGTGTTGGGCAGATTATTGAGCTTGCAATTAAGTATCAAAGAAGAGTTGCTGTAGTTGGGCTCAGCATGATGAGAAATATTGAAGCGGGCATGAAAATCGGCGAATTCAGCTTTGACAAAAATGTTTTTGTTGATGTTGATAAAGTTGGCTCTATTGAAGACAAAAATATATTAGTGCTTAGTACTGGTAGCCAAGGCGAGGCAAGAAGTGCTCTTTCAAGACTTGCTAGCGGCGAATTTCCAAAGATCGAAATTGGTGATAATGACACTGTTATCTTCTCGTCATCTCCAATTCCAGGAAATGAAAATAGCGTAAACAAAGTTATTAATAACCTTTATAAAAAGGGTGCTATTGTTATACATGATAATGTTCATACTTCAGGTCACGCGTGCCAAGAAGAGCTTAAGATAATGCACTCATTATTAAGGCCAAAATACTTTATTCCTGTACATGGCGAGTATAGACATTTAAAAGAACATACATTGCTTGCTGAGAGCCTTGGAATGGATAAATATGACATGATTATCCCAGAGATTGGCAATGTTGTTGAGATAACTAAAAAGAGCATGGCTAAAAAAGGTTCAGTACCTGCTGGCGAATTGCTTGTTGACGGTCTTGGTATTGGCGATTCTGGAAGTGTTGTTCTACGCGATAGAAAGCTACTTGCTGAAGACGGTTTAGTAATTGTAGTTATTGCAGTGTCAAATCTTTCTGGAGAGCTTACAAGCGAACCATACATGATTACAAGAGGTTTTGTTTATACTCAAGAAGCTGAAAGCTTGGTTGAGGAGGCAAAGGCAGTACTTATGGATACGCTTGCAGTTATTGATATGAAAGAGAATAAGGACTGGAACGAACTAAGAAATAGAATACGTAAACCTCTTAGAAACTTCTTCTATAAAAAGACAAGAAGAAGCCCAATGATACTTCCAATCATATTTAAAGTGTAGTATGGAAAATATAAGGCAGAGTTTAGAGGCAAGGGGTTTGCCTATAATACGTGAAAAAAGTCATCAAATTTTAATGGATTTAGCTAAAGAGCTAAATCCTAAAAACATACTAGAAATTGGCACTGCTGTGGGCTTTAGTGGAATGAGCATGCTTTTGAGTGCAAAAGACGCAAAGCTTATAACTTTAGAACTACATCATGATAGAGTAATAGAGGCAAAAGCCAACTTTAAAAAGCATGGCTTTAGCGATAGAGTAGAAGTTATTGAGGGCGATTGTGCTATGACCCTTGCAAATATGCTAGAGAGTGGAAACTTTAATAAATACTTTGACTTTGTATTTTTGGACGGACCCAAAGCCCAGTATGTTAAACTACTAGATACTTTGATAGACTTAACAAAGAGTGGTGGCATGATACTAGCAGATAATGTGCTTTTTCGTGGGTTTGTACGAGGCGACAAGACAAATATGCCAAAAAGGTTTAAAACCATTGTTAAAAGACTAGAAATGTTTTTAGAGCAAGTTGAAATGAGTGATAAAATTAGCTCATATAAACTCTTAGATGTTGAAGACGGTTTGCTTGAAATTATTGTGAGGTAAATATGAAAAAAGTTGAATTATTAGCCCCAGCTGGCGACAAGGAAAAGCTTTTGACGGCATTGCACTTTGGTGCAGATGCTGTTTATTTTGCTGGTAAAAACTTTGGACTTCGAGCAATGAGCACAAACTTTACTGATGAGCAGCTTGATGAGGCTATTAAGCTTGTGCATAGCTTAAACAAAAAAGCATATATAACTTTAAATGTTTATGCCAGAAATAATGATTTTGACGCATTAAAAGATTATCTAAAATATTTACAAAAAATCAATGTAGATGCTGTAATCGTTAGCGACTTTGGAGTGTTTGAATTTGTAAAGACTTATGCACCAGAACTTGATATTCATATAAGCACACAGGCAAACACAACAAATAAGTACTCTGCAAAAGCGTACAAAAATTTAGGTGCTAGCAGGGTTGTGCTTGCAAGAGAGTTGTCTATTGAAGAAATTAAGGATATTAAAAAACACAACAAAACTTTGGAGCTTGAAGCTTTTGTTCATGGGGCCATGTGTATTTCTTATAGCGGACGATGCTTGCTTTCTAACTATTTAACTGGTAGAGATGCAAACCATGGGGAGTGTGTTCAGGCATGTAGGTGGAAATATTATGTTACCGAAGAGAATAGAGAAAGCGAAAAATTAGAAATACAAGAAGATAATAATGGAACATATATTTTAAACTCAAAAGATATGTGTCTTATTGAGTATCTTGACAAAATAATAGAAGCTGGGGTTGATAGTTTAAAAATAGAAGGTAGAATGAAATCTCCGTACTATGTTGCAACTGTCATCAATGCTTATAGACGTGCGATTGATTTGTATTATAAATGCAAAAAAGATAAAAGCGAATATGTTGTTCCTAGCGAGCTTACAGACGAACTACTAAAAGCTAGTCATAGAGATTACACTACTGGATTTATGTTTAAAGACGGAAAGATTAGACAGAATTTGCTTTCTAGTGCACAGGCACAAACCAGCAAGTTTATGGCTGTTGTTAAAGCAGTAGAGAAGGATAGAATTTTAGTAGAGATGCGAAACAGATTTAAAGTTGGAGATTGCTTGGAAGTTTTAAGCCCAAACGATGCTTTTTTGAAAACTATTGATATAGTTAAAATGGAAGACTTGAAGGGTAGACCTATCCAAGATGCTAAAAATGTCTGCGAACAAATTTATATTTATACAGATGTAAAAGGTATAAAGCCGCTTGATATTTTGAGAAAATAAAAAACGCAAAACATATAAAAAACATATGTAAAAGTGTAACAAAAAATAAATTTAAATAAAAATATGACGTTTTTCGTCATATTTTTTATTTTGAACGCGTAGACTTTGGCAAAGGAGAAAAATATGTTTTTATCAGCAATATTAAGTCTACTATCAAAAATATTTCTTTTTACAGGAAAGATTGCAAACAAAAATGCGTTTGCGAAACCACTCAAAAGAGAAGAAGAACTTGAGTGTTTTGCGCTAATGAAACAGGGCGATGCTGATGCTGAGGAAAAGTTAATCAAGCATAACTTAAGACTGGTTGCACACATAGCTAAAAAGTATAATAGTACATACTCTGACCAAGATGAGCTTATATCTGTCGGTTCCATTGGATTAATGAAGGCAGTCAAATCTTATGATGTTGAAAAGGGGCATAGCTTTTCAACTTATGCTGCAAGGTGTATTCAAAATGAGATATTAATGCTCCTAAGAAGTCAGAAAAAATATTCCAATGAGATATCTATTGAAGAGAAAATTGGTAGTGACAAGGACGGCAACGATATTTCTCTCATTGACATTTTGCAAGATACGAAACAAAACGTTGAAGATACAGCAGAAATTAAAGTACTCTATAGCAAACTAATAAAGTACATAGATAAAACTCTTAGCGATAGAGAGAAAGAGATAATAACATTGAGATACGGGCTTGACGGTACACCAGCACTCACACAAAATGAGGTCGCAAAGATATTAAATATTTCTAGGTCATATATTTCACGAATAGAGAAAAAGTGTATTGAAAAATTAAAAAACTTCGCCAATTAGTTTTTTGCAAAAAAGTTATTACTAAATTGAAAAAACACGCAAATTGTGCGTGTTTTTCATTGTTTTATTGTTGCATATTGCTAAAAAACAACTTTTGTGATATAATATATTTATTGGAGAAATGCAATGGATAAAGCAAAATATGAAGAGTTGAAAGAAAGACATAACTCTTTAATAATCGAAGGATTTAAGACGGGAAATATTTTTTTATATCCGGATGCTCTTTTTGATAGTCTAAGAGCGTTTAATTATGGTGGGTTTCCAGCATCAATATTGCTATTTTATCCAAATCTTTGTAACGGGCATTGCTACGATAGAGCACTTTTAATGCAACTTGCATTTGATGATGCTAAAGTTGTTTGGGCAGACATTGAAAGTCTAAGGCTTCAAGGTGTTGAACCAGAGCATGCTTATGTTGAAACAAAGCTAAATGTTTATGGCAAAGATATTGACTGCGTAGTAGATACTTCACTTGGGCTCATATATACTAAAGCATATTACGAGGCTGTTGAAAAGCCAAAAATCAATAAAGTCCTATCAAAAAAACAATGTATGGGGTCATATGAAATACAATCTATATTAGCTTCTGATTTTCAAAGTGACAAATGGATTTTGCTTTTGACTTTGCCAATTATAGAAGAAAAAATTAAAAGTGGCGATAGTTTGTATGAAGAAAAATTACTTAAAGAGATAGAACTTTTAAAGCAGGCAATAAATTTTGATGCTATGCAGCAAGAATATGAAGAAGATAGATTAAAATCCTCTGAAGAGCTTGACAAGAAATTTGGCATTGTTCGTGACAAATATGGAAGAGAAGTGTCGAGAAACGGTATTCCAAATGAGTTTTATGATGCCAAATCTCCTAAAGAGATTGCTTTAGAAAATGAGAAGATTGAACAGATGATAAGTGATCCAAAGCATAAAGAAAAGTTTTTTAGGCAATGTGCAAGAAGATCAGTAAGAAGAATGAAGAAAACTGATAAAAACATTATCAAACGCGTAAAAGCAAGACTAAAGCAAATAAATAAAGATCCTGAGAAAGATGTTTATAGTATGTAGTAGTCGTGTTTGAATTTAAAATAATGTACTATTGACAAAAAGACTATTCCATGATAATATCTAATTATGAAGTTAGCCGAGTGATTGCACCTAAGTTTTAGGTGAGGAAAGTCCGAGCACCATAGAGCAAGTGCACTTGATAACGTCAAGCTAGGGTGACCTAAGGAAAAGGGCAACAGAGATATACCGCTAACCAGCAAATCCATATGAGGCTATGCCAGGAGCAAGGGTGGAAAAGTGAGGTAAGAGCTCACTCCAATGTATGGTGACATATGTTGGCTGTAAACTCTGCACGGTGCAAGATGTGGGACAATAGGGCTGCTCGTCCGTCCCCAAAATCGCTTGAGCGGTTTGGCAACAAATCGCCTAGATAGATAATCACTCAAGACAGAACTCGGCTTATAGACTAACTTCAAGAGCTACGCTTTTAATAGCGTAGCTTTTTTGTTTTTTTAAATTCATTGGTGTTTTAAAAGTACAATTTATGTTCAAAATTATTGCATGCATATTTTAAGCTTTATAGTCATTGTGATAAGCTTGCTTATTATAATATTTTTATCCATTTATGCTCCTAAAAAAGTGGAGCAGTTTATCCCTGTAGAAAAACTCAGTGATTACATTATGGGTGATGACAAAAAACGCAAATCTGATGATATAAACCATAAAATTACACTAAATACTAGCAAAAATAGACAAGAAACTGTATACAAGAGGCTTTCTAAAGTAGATTTAAATTACAAACTAAATAGTAGGAACAAGCTTGTTTATGTTGAGAAAAATAATAGTAAATACACAAAAACATTACTTGCACTAGCTCCTATAATCCAAAGCAAAATCAATTATAATGATAACAAATATAGAGCAATAAAAGATGAGTGCATAATTGAAACTGTGGCAAATTCATATGCTCATGCTGTGCTATTAAAGGATAGTTTTAATATGTTTGAAAGCTTTAAAAACTTATGCAGTTTGGTAAAAGTTTATAAGAAAGAAGCAGAGATTTTAAGTTATTTGGTAGCTTCAAATTTGCTAATTATTTATTTTAAATTATGTGACGATATAGTCGCTTTTAAGAAAAAAATCAAAGTAGGAGCTAATTTAAAGTCTTATAAAAGAGCAAAACTTAAAGACAGCTTTGTCTATTATGGTGCGTTCATGTTTAATCCAAGTGCGACTAAAATTTTAAACAACAATAGCGACCAAATAATTTGTCATACAAACAAGGTACTAAGCGAGCTTGAACAAATTGAAAACAAGCAAAAAATCATTTATAAATACATAACGTTTTTATATAATGGCATAAAGTAAAAGATTTATTATTTTATTTATATTTATAATATACATATATTAAACATATGTTTAGTTTTTGTTTTACAAGTTCATTTTCTGTATGATATACTATAAAAATACAAATAAGGATATAAAAAATGAATTTGTTTTCAGAAAATATTGTCAAATCTGCACCCCTTGCTGAGAGAATGCGTCCTAAAACTTTGGACCAGTTTTTTGGGCAGCCGCATCTCGCAAAAAAAGGCACACTTTTGAGGCGTGCAATAGAGGTGGATAGACTTGGCAGCTGTATTTTCTATGGACCGCCGGGAACAGGTAAAACAACTCTAGCATCTATCATCGCAAAAACAACAAGTTCTAATTTTGAAATATTGAATGCAGTGACCAGTGGTGTTGCTGATGCAAAAAAAATAATAGAGCAAGCAAAAAAAGAGCTTGAAATGTTTAATCGTAAAACCTATCTATTGCTTGATGAGTGTCACAGGTGGAACAAAGCTCAATCTGACGCTGTACTTGAAGCTATTGAAAAGGGATATATTATTTTTATTGGTTCAACCACAGAAAATCCATACACAAGTATGACAAGAGCTATTGTATCAAGATGCAGAGTTTTTGAGTTTAAGCCTCTAAGTAAAGAGGATATTCAAAAAGTTATAGACTCAGCTATTAGTGACAAAGAACGTGGCTTTGGAAACTTAAATATTGAAATTGAGCCAGAAGCAAATGAGCATTTGGTATTGACTAGTGGCGGCGATGCTAGGGTTGTTTTAGGTAATTTAGAACTTGCTGTGCTTAGCACTAAGGCTGTAAAAGGGAAAATAGTCATCACTAAAAAAATCGCAAAAGAGTGCTCGTCTGGACGTAATTTGAGCTTAGACAGTGATTTATACTACGATATGCTGTCTGCTTTTTGTAAGAGCCTAAGAGGTAGCGATGCAGATGCTGCTCTATATTGGAGCCGCAGAATGATAAAAGCTGGCGTGGAACCACTTATTATTGCAAGGCGACTAGTGGCACATGCGAGTGAAGATGTTGGACTAGCAAATTCTCAAGCTTTGGTTGTAAGTATTAGTGCTTTAACAGCTATTGAAAAAATGGGAATACCAGAAGGGTTGATTCCGCTTAGCCATGCAATTATTTATGTTTGCATGTCACCAAAGTCAAACAGCGTTATAAATGCAATGCACCTTGCTGATAATGATGTAGAAAAGACTTTTAACGGTGCAGTTCCAGACCATTTGAAAAATTATAACTACTTAAATGAAAAACGCAAAAAGTACAAATATCCGCATGATTTTGGGGGATATATTGAGCAACAATACCTTCCAGATGAAATTAAAGACCATGTATATTATGTACCGTCAAACAATGGGGCTGAAAAATCTATAGTTCTACCAAAGAGCAAAAAAGTTGATTAGGAGAGAAAATTATGATATCTGAAAGAGAAATCAAAAAAGAGAAAGATTACTTAAAAGCTGTTTTATATTTGCTTGAAAAAGAAATACAAAAAAACAATGTCAAAATTGATGAGTATTCTTCTGCTGTGCAAGACAACTTAAAGTATACTTGGGATTATGATAATCAATCAGATATTGACGAGTGGGCTTCAAACATGATGAATGTTGAGGTTAAAAGCTTAACTGCTATCAACTCGACAGATAGAAATAAAAGCTACTCTAAAATGCTAAAGAGTGCATATTTTGCAAGAATAGACTTTGAAACAGAGGGGGATGTTATTCCAGTATACCTTGGTATCGCGACGTTATCTGACGGAACAGACTTTTATGTTTATGACTGGCGTGCACCAATATCTAGTATGTTCTATGACTATGAAATGGGCGATGCTCAGTATGTTACTCCAAGCGGAGAGATTATTAAAGGTAAGATTACTGTGAAGAGGCAGTATAAAATTGAGGGCGAAAAAATCGTTCAAATTTTTGATACTGATATGCAAGTTATTGATGATATTTTAAAGCAAATGCTTGAAAATAAAGCCTCTGACAAAATGCGTAATATTGTTAACACCATTCAAAAAGAACAAAATAGGGTTATTAGAAAAAAAGGTGTTGACATTTTAGTTGTTCAAGGTCCTGCGGGTAGTGGTAAGACCTCTGTTGCAATGCATAAGATTGCGTATTTGCTTTACGCTGAAAAGAATAAAATTAATAACAGCAATATTTTAATCATTTCTCCAAATGAAATATTTTCTAACTACATTTCAAACGTTTTGCCAGAAATAGGCGAGGACAATGTTTATCAAACAACTTTTATGGACTTTATCCGTAGCCAACTTGACTTTAAAATCAAGGGGTCTATGAATGATGTTTATGAAACTGTTTATACAAGCAAGCTTAATGCGAAAACAAGGAGTTTAGAACTTGCAAACATTACTTTGAAGTTTGGTGCAGCTTATATCAATCTGTTAGAGCATTACTTGAAACTCAAAAGGAATGATATTTTAGGCATTGAGAATATTGTTGTTGACGGAAAAGTTGTCATTGAAAAAGAATATTTAGAAAGGCTTGCTTTGGAGCTTGAAAGTAACGGCGTCAGCTTATATATGCAAGGCAAAAAGTTGATTGAAAAAATAATGTTACATTTAGCCATTAAAATTGGTAATAAGCAATCATCTGCTATTGCAAAAGTGCGAAAAATGCTTGAAGCAAACTTAAACAAAATAAAAGTAAAGCCTATTTTCATTGATTTGTATTCAGATAAAAACAGATTTATCTCAATAGTAGAAGAGGTTTATAATACAACGGGTGCTCAAGCGACTGCAAGGCTATCAATAAAAGAACTAAGCGATATTTTTGACTATACAGAGAGCCAGCTTTCTAAAAATATTTTGCCTTTTGAAGATGTTGTTGGTTACTTGTATTTAAAAGACAGGCTTCATAGCTATAGTGCACAAAGCAAAATCAGATACGTTTTAATTGATGAAGCTCAAGATTATACTATTATGCAATATAGAATTTTGGCACATTTATTCAAGAGGGCAAATATTACAATTCTTGGCGATTTAAATCAATCAATCATGCCATTTGCCATGCACAAAGATTATGAAACGATTTTGAATGTTTTGAAGCAGGATAGACCTGGAGCTAAGTGCGACATGAACTATTTAACAAAAACATATCGTTCAACATATGAAATAAATATATTCAGTAAAAAAATTATTGGCGACTTAAACATGTACAACCAAGTGGATAGACATGGCGATGATGTTCAGGTTATTAAAGATAATGAAAGCGGACAGTCAAAGTGCTTTGATGATGCAATAGAGCTTAAGAAAAAATACAACTCTGTTGCCATTGTTACTAAAAGCCAAGCGGAAGCAGATATGCTTAAAGAGAGTTTGGAAAAAGGTAAAAAATCCAATCAGTTTAAATTGATATCTGGAAAGGATAAAGTGTTTATTTCTGACAAGGTTTTAATAATTCCATCATACCTTGCTAAGGGCTTGGAGTTTGACGCTTGTTTGGTTTATAATGCAAATGATAAAGTGTATCCATTAGAATATAAAAACTTATTTTATGTGGTTTGCACAAGAGCATTGCACAAATTAAATATTTATTACACTGGTACTTTAACAAAATTAATAAAGAAATAAAAAACGCAAAATCGTTGTAGAAAATATATAAAAACAATGCAAAACTTATATGAGGCGAGGAAAATGAACGATAATTCGAGTTTTAAAAGTGGGGCTCAAAAGAATTTAATATTTGGAACGAACTCGGCGACCCGTGGTGCTTATTATCACAACATGGGTTTATCTTCTAATGCAAGTTATGGCAGAATTGGTATTTTAGAAGGACTTAGAAGAACTAGTTTATTTGAAAAAATATGGTATCCAATATTTATCATTGCAGGTATTTTGTGCTTGATTTTTGTTAGACCTTTCACGTTTGAGCTTTGTTTTGCAGTAATAAGTTTGTGGCTTGGAATGCTTTCTAACAACTTACTTGCTCGAGGCAAGTGGCTTGGTTTATTGTTAAGCATTATTTCATCAGTGCTTTACACCACGGTATGTTTTTTTACAAAGGTGTTTGGTGAGGTAATAATTAATATCATTTTGTACATACCTCTTGATATATTTGCTCTTATCACTTTTAAAAAGAATATAAGCAAAAAATCTGACGAGCTTGAAGTTAAGGTAATGAGGCTCAAACAGTGGCTTATTGCGTTGCTACTAACTTTGGTGCTTGGCGGGGCAATATTTGCAGCTTTATATTTCTTACCTGGTCAAATTTATCCGCTACTAAATGCTTCGTCTGTGGCGTTGTTTATTAGTGCTATGCTCATTAGGAATTTGAGATACAAAGAGTTCTGGTGGTTCAACCTCTTTGGCAACTTAATGTCTGTTATAATGTGGGCAATAGTTGCAACATCATCAAGCGACCTTCTTTATAGTCTTCCGTTTGCGCTTTCGTCTTTGGCTGCTTTATCAAATAATGTTTTTGGAATTGTTATGTGGCAAAGCATTTATAAAAAAAGTGTCACAAATGGACGTGTGTTTGTTAAAACAAATAAGGTTAAGGTAAACAAAGTTATCAAGCTTAGACGTAGATACAAAGACGCATTGAGGTGGGAGCAAGCGGTTGAAGAAAAAAGATACAATAAACAACAAGCTATGCTTGCAAAACGTGGCTTAGTGAATCTAAAAGATAATAATCAAGCAAAAGAAAATCAAAAGGTGGATAAAAATGGAGACTAAAAACCTCAAAGAAGAAATTAATATATCAGATAACTATTCACGCCGATTAATCAGTGGAAGAGTTACCGCCACCGCTGGTATTCATAACTTTGATACTCTAAGGCAGGTGTACGGCCCAGGTGCAGATAGGTTTGACGTATTAAGAGCAATACAAAAGCAAAGGTCCTTTGACTTATGGTGGTTTATAATATTTGGTGTTTTGGGTATTGCATGTTTGATTGCGTTTCCTAGCAGTTGGTTCAATATTCTAGACATGTATGTATGCATGATAAATATCAACTTAGTTACTAGAGGCAAAGTTATTGGTATTTATGTGGGCATTTTGGAATGCTTTATGTACGCGTATATTTGTTTTACCACTGGTCTTTATGGCGAAGTAATAAAAATGTTTGCAATAAATGTTCCGCTTAATATTATTGCAATTATTAACTGGACAAAAAATTTAAAGGCTCAAAAGAAAAATAAGTACAGCAATGAAAAGAAAGAGAGCGGGGTTGTTATTAGAAAGCTAAAGAAAAAGAGCTTTTTGCTAATTTTGCCACTCATGGGTGTTTTGTATGTTGGCTGTTACTTTGGTTTAGAGTTGCTTGGCACAACTGCATTGTTTTTAAGTGCTGCAACTTTGACTTTCTCTATTGTTGCAAAAGTTCTTAACGGAATGAGGTATAAGGAAAATTACATTTTTAGTGTAACTAACAATATCATCAGCATCGGCATGTGGATACAGATTATTATTGTTGCTAGAAACTACAGCGATATTGCAATGCTTATTAGTGCTGTTATGTGTTGCTCTAATGGTATTTATGGCTATATCACATGGCAAAGAATGTATCGTCAAACGGCAATCAATGGTACTGGTACTGTGCTTGCACTACGAAATGTTAATATCAAAAAAATTATCAAGCTCAAAAGGACATATAAAGTTTTGTATTGGAACAGAGAGGTAGACATAAATAAAAACTCATAAAAAAAGCACCAAATTATTGGTGCTTTTTTTATAAAAGATTTACTGCTTTAAAAATATCTACATTGTTATCGCTTGCTATCTGCTCTAGTACCTGTTCAAAGTCAATTATTGAGTAGGATAGTATATAACTTTTTCGCATAAACAGTTTAAGTATTTTTTCTTGGCTTAAGCCGAGCTTTTTAAGTAAACTATAAATTTTTAATATTGATTGATGATTTTGGAAGATTATGTTTGGATTTTTTCTCATTATAAGCGTTGCTTCGTTTAAACTTAAATGAATAGCTGTCATTACAGTTTGAGTCAAATATTGTCCAAGTGTTAAATTATTCTTTTCTCTTAGTTTATAGTATTCAAACTTTGTGTCGCTCATTGGCTCTTTGATTGATGAAATGAAATTTAGAGCCTTGTCAAGGTCAGGGAATGCAAAGTCACTCCAGTTTGGCATTGTGTCCTTCATAAAAAAGTACTGATTGCAAAGGGATTTGAAACCTTGCATGTCTAACCTATAGGATAGTTTTAAAACATTGTCAGAAATGTGATATTTGTTGTAAAACTGATCACTTGAAAGGAGCAGGTCATTGTAGTTATTGTAGCCATAACTTTGAAGGAAAATAAACCTAGAAACAAATTCATCTGTTTCAAGCTCGCATATTTTATCAAAGTCTGCTTCGAGCCTTAAAAGCCTTGTGATTAAAAACTTTATTGGAATACTCATTTCTATTGCACTGCATATTTTAGGGAACATAGAAACATAACTTAGACTTATGCTAAGTTTACTAAAACCTATAAGTTTTTGATAGACGCTTTCAAAGAACAAAATGTTCGGCTCTTTTCTAATGAACTCACAAGCTTTTTTTTGTTGCAAGTTTAATAGTTTCATAATATCTTCAAGCTTGATTATAAATTCTTTGGTTTCTATTGTTAAAAATCCAGGGCACAAAACTAGAATGTCTTTTAAATCTCGCTTGATAAAATATGTAGGGTAGTAGAAATTGAAGAGTTTGTTAAGCTTTTCACTTGAGTAGGCTGCAATACTTGGACTTGCTTTAATTACATTGCAGGCTTCTTCTTCAGTTAAAGAAAAATCATACATAAGTATTTTTTTGACTTGCTCAACCTGGCTTTCAGTAATTAATACAAGGCTTGGACAAGTATAAAAAAGTCTACGCATATTTATGCCGTATTCATGGAGTCTTAAAGATAACATCTTTACTTGGCTAATAATATGAGATTTTGTCAAGTACAAAATTTCTGGGTTTGTGAAAATCAGTTTAAAAACTTCTTTTACTGGTACACCAAAAGTGGTGGATAAAAGCTTAAGTTTATATGACAAAGTTTTTTCAGAAAAAAGTAAAAAGTAGGGAAACTTCAAAATCAAGAACTTCACTTCTTGAGTTTTTAAATTATAGTTTAAGGATAGTTTTTCTAAATTGTCTAAAAGGTCATTGATGTTGGCTTTTAATATATCTGGGCATTTATAAAAAATGTAGTATAAGTCATTTTTAGATAGAGTTAACTTTCTACCAAGCTCGTAGAGTAAGGGCTTTACATTTTCATATGAAGTCTTTTGTAGTCTGTCACTAAGTAGAATTTTCAGATAATCATCTGGCTGTATAAACTCCATATCAACGCTCCTTTATTAATAACTAGTGTTCAAATTGTATTATGTAGTGCTCTTGATTGTCAAATAAGTAAAAGATTTTTTCAATATTTTACAAAATTTTACAATATACATATGTTTGTAAAATGACAATAGAGTTTAATGTCTGCAAAACTAGACGTTATTTTACAAAAATTTACAAAATTAACTCAAATAAAATATTATAACTCAAATTTTGTTATATATTACTGGACAAATATTAGGCATTGCTGATTGTTTTTAACTAAGTTTACACAAGGCGTCGCGTGCGTGCACGCGAGCGAAAAAAATAA